>UQRJ01000036.1 GCA_900543345.1 uncultured Sporolactobacillus sp.
AGATGTCTTAGGGTCTCGTGGGCTCGGAGATGTGTATAAGAGACAGAATCATAATACTATGTCGAAATGAGGATTTCGCAGGTGATGGTAACGTGACGATGGACGAATTGATTAAAAAAGCATCCACATACCTTGACGCGGATGATATCAAGCGAATTAAAGCGGCTTATAAATTTGCCGAAAAAGCCCACGCGGGTCAACTGCGCAAATCGAGCGAGCCGTATATTACGCATCCGGTCGAAGTAGCGGGGATTCTTGTGAATTTGAAAATGGACGCCACGACGATCATCAGCGGTTTCTTGCACGACGTTGTGGAAGATACACCGGTGACGCTTGACGATGTCCGGGGAAAGTTCGGCGACAATGTGGCGGGACTGGTCGACGGAGTCACGAAGCTGAGACATTTTGAGTATACGTCAAAAGAGGATCAGCAGGCGGAAAACCACCGTAAAATGTTTGTCGCGATGGCCAGGGATTTACGTTGCGTCATCGTCAAACTGGCCGACCGGCTGCACAACATGCGGACGCTTAAATATATGTCCAAAGAAAAACAAATTCAAAAAGCAAATGAAACACTGGAGATTTTTGCTCCGCTCGCCAATCGGTTGGGTATTTCGGCGATTAAATGGGAATTGGAAGATATTTCGCTGCGTTATCTCAATCCGCAGCAATATTATAAGATCGTCAATTTAATGAAACAGAAACGTGATGAGCGCGAGGCCTATATTGCTCAAGTCGTTGCGGATCTGAAAAAGTATGTAAAATCCGTCCGTATCGACGCGGAAATATCCGGACGGCCGAAACACATTTACAGTATCTATCGGAAAATGGTCAATCAGCATAAACAATTTAACGAAATTTACGATCTGTTCGCCGTCCGGATCATTGTCCGCAGCATCAAAGATTGTTACGCTATCCTCGGCATCATCCACACGCACTGGAAACCGATGCCGGGACGATTTAAGGACTATATCGCCATGCCGAAAGCAAATATGTATCAGTCGCTGCATACGACGGTGATCGGCCCGAAAGGCGATCCGCTTGAAGTGCAGATTCGGACGTGGGACATGCACGATGTGGCCGAATATGGCATTGCCGCCCATTGGGCATATAAGGAAGGCATATCGAAGAATATCAATAATAAATTTGAGGACAAGCTGACTTGGTTCCGTGAAATTCTCGAGTATCAAAAGGAAACTGACGATGCCAAAGAATTCATGGAATCGCTGAAAATGGATTTGTTCTCCGATACGGTCTTTGTTTTTACACCGAAAGGCGACGTCGTCGAACTGCCGGTCGGTTCCGTACCGATCGATTTCGCTTATCGCATCCATACGGAAATTGGCAATCAGACCGTTGGGGCGAAAGTCAATGGAAAAATCGTTCCGCTCGACTATCAATTGAAGACCGGCGATATTGTCGAAATTATGACGTCGAAACATTCATATGGGCCGAGTCGCGACTGGCTGAAAATTGCGAAAAGCTCAACCGTTAAAAATAAAATTCGTCAGTGGTTCAAGCGTCAGGAACGGCAGGAAAATGTTGCGAAGGGCCGGGAAATGCTTGAGAAAGAGTTGCGCAGCCAGAATATCAGCATTAAAGACACACTGACGGATGAAAAAATCGCCGACGTGTTAAAAAAATATAATTTTTCTCATGAGAATGAACTATTTGCTTCGATTGGCTACGGAGGTATCACGCCGAAACAAGTTGTCACGCGGCTGACGGAGGATGAAAAAACGGAAAAAGAAGAGTCTGCTGAACCGACGAAGCAGGCAGCGGAGACAAAAACCGTTCCGCACCGTCATAAAGGGTCGATCGGCGTCCGCTGCAAAGGCGTCGACAACGTGCTGATCCGTCTGGCACGATGTTGCAATCCAGTACCCGGCGATCCGATTATCGGCTACATTACGCGCGGCCGCGGTGTCACGATTCACCGTACGGATTGTCCGAACATTATTCAAGAAGAAAAGCAGAGACTGATCGAAGTCGAATGGGAAAGCAACGAAGCCAAATCGAAAGCGTACAATGTCGACATCGAGATTAAGGGATACGATCGCAGCGGCTTATTAAACGAAGTGCTGCAATGCGTCTCCGATACGCATACGGCGATTAATGCCGTCACCGGCCGCGCCGATCGGAACAAGGTGGCGACGATCCACATGACGATCGCCATTACCAATATCGATCATCTTTATCGGGTTGTCGACAAGATCAAAAAGATCCGCGACATTTATTCGGTACGCAGGGTGATGCAGTAAAGAAGCAGGCCTGAAAGTAGCGACTGATTCTATTTGGGGAAGGTGATGAGCGGCGATGAGGGTGGTTCTGCAGCGCGTCTCCCGCGGGCAGGTCGATGTAAACGGGCGGACTGTCGGAGCGATCGAGGGCGGCCTGTTGCTGCTTGTCGGCATTAAAACGGGCGACACGGAGGACGATGTACGTTATCTGGCGGATAAAATTACCGGATTGCGTATTTTTGAGGACAACGCCGGTAAAATGAATCGTTCAATCCTCAATGTCGGTGGATCGATTCTGTCGGTCTCGCAATTTACGCTATATGGCGATACGACGCACGGTCGGCGGCCAAGTTTTATTGAAGCGGCGCGGCCGGAGCAGGCCCGTCCACTGTATGAGGCATTCAACGAGCGGCTGCGCGAGGCCGGATTGACGGTCAAAACCGGTATTTTCGGCGCAGATATGGCCGTCTCGCTCGTCAATGACGGACCGGTAACGTTGATTCTCGAAAGTAAACGGCATGAAAAAATGTAAAAAATAATAGCGACAGGCTGCACTTTTTCAAGAATCAATGGGTAGATTCGGCCTGCGCTTTTGCCCATGCCGGAGTGGGTCGGCAGCCGGGAAAAATCGATTGGCGGCTGATTGGGTCGGCCGCACCGGTTTTCCGTCGCCGCCACGCTTCAATTTTCAAAAACGGACAACCTTAGCGCAGCGTCGATCCGCTTATGTAAAAAACGGGGGTGAAACGTCTGCACCCTTGACTTTTTTCACTAATCTTCGTAAGATAAAAAGACAAAGCTGATGAAAAAGAAGGTTTCGCGATTTTGCCGCCAAAGAGAGGACGCGCCGAAGGCTGAGAGCGTGTCCGGCATCGGCAGTCGTGGACAGACACTTTTGAGGCATTTTTCTGAACCGGATTCTGCAGTAGGAAAAACGTTGGCCGGGCGTTAACCGGAGTTGAGAGGAGCCGACTGGATGCCGGGCGGCTCAATTCAAGGGTGGCACCGCGAATGAAGATTCGTCCCTTGTCCGTCGATCGACGGACAAGGGCTTTTTAATTAGGAAAGACATAAAGGAGGAAGACGAACTAGTGATTCAGATTCCACGCGGAACTTATGATATATTGCCGGATCAATCACCTGTTTGGCAGAAGATCGAGCGGACGGCACGTAAGGTGTGCGAACTATTCAACTACAAAGAAATACGCACGCCGATCTTTGAGTCGACCGATCTTTTTCAGCGTGGCGTCGGCGATACAACCGATATCGTCGAAAAGGAGATGTATAATTTCCAAGATCGCGGCAACCGCAATCTGACGCTGCGGCCGGAAGGCACGGCACCCGTTGTACGGGCATTTGTCGAACATAAATTGTACGGGTTGGCGGATCAGCCGGTGAAATTATATTACATCGGCCCGATGTTCCGCTACGAGCGACCGCAATCCGGACGGACGCGGGAATTCACTCAATTCGGCATTGAGGCGCTCGGCTCGGAAGATCCGGCGATCGATGCGGAAGTGATCGCTTTGGCGCTGACCTTCTATCGCCAGCTCGGGCTGAAAAGGCTGAAACTCGTCCTGAACAGCCTCGGCGATCCTCAGAGCCGAGCGGCACACCGGGCGGCGCTCATCGAGCATTTTAAGCCGTCGATCGGTGAATTCTGCGCGGACTGCCAAAGGCGGCTTGAAAAAAATCCGCTACGCATTCTCGATTGCAAAAAGGATCACGATCATCCGTTAATGGCAACGGCTCCGTCGATCATCGATTATCTGACCGGACCGGCACGTGATTATTTCGGCCGTGTCAAGGCGATACTCGACGAACTGGGCATTGTTTACGAGCTTGATCCGACGCTCGTTCGCGGTTTGGATTACTATAATCATACGACATTTGAAATCATGGGCGCCAGCCCCGGTGCGATCAGTACCCTGGCCGGCGGCGGCCGCTACAACGGTTTGGTCGGCGAACTCGGCGGCCCGGAAACGGCGGGAATCGGTTTCGCACTGAGCATCGAACGCTTGCTTTTGGCACTGGATGAGGAAGGTGTCCAACCGGCGGCGGCCCCGTCCATTGACTGCTTCGTCGTGACGATCGGTGCGGCCGCCGAGAAAAAAGCACCGGCTCTGTTACATCAATTGCGCATGGACGGTATTCGCGCCGATAAGGATTATCTCGGACGCAAGATAAAAGGGCAGTTCAAGCAGGCCGACCGGCTGCACGCAGCATTTGTCGTCGTGATCGGCGATGACGAATTGGCTCAAAAGCAGGCAGTCGTAAAAACGATGGCCGACGGATCGCAAGAAAAAATTCCATTTTCTTCTCTGAGCAAGTATATCCAGTCTAAAATCAGCAAATGAGGTGTTGTCCATGTATCGTAATGCACATTGCGGCGAGTTAAGCACAGATACGGCAGGAAAAACAGTGACTTTGGCCGGCTGGGTGCAGAAAAGGCGCGATCTCGGCGGCGTTATTTTTATTGATTTGCGTGACCGGTCGGGATTTGTGCAGATCGTATTCAATCCGAAAGTATCGAAAACGGCTTGGAGTACGGCAGATAAGGTCCGTAGCGAATATTGCTTGAGCGTGACCGGCGTCGTGCGTCAACGTGCACCGGAAGCAGTCAATCCGAAAATCAAGAACGGCGATGTCGAAGTCATGATTCATGAGATCTCGGTCCTCAATTCATCAAAGACCCCGCCGTTTCCGATCGAAGACGGCATCGATGCTGCCGAAGACGTACGACTGAGGTACCGCTATCTCGATCTGCGCCGGCCGGAGATGTTGCAGACACTGATGCTGCGCAGCCGAGTGACGCGTACGCTGCGACAGTTTCTCGACAGTCGGGGATTTCTGGACATCGAGACACCGATTCTGACGAAGAGTACGCCGGAGGGAGCCCGCGACTATCTTGTTCCCAGTCGTGTCCATCCGGGCGAGTTTTACGCGTTGCCGCAGTCTCCGCAACTGTTCAAACAGTTGCTCATGGCTGCCGGTATGGAGAAATATTATCAGATCGCCCGTTGTTTCCGCGACGAGGATCTGCGGGCCGATCGTCAGCCCGAATTCACGCAAGTCGACATCGAAATGTCGTTTTTCGAGCTGCGGCCGTTTCAGAATATGATCGAAGCCATGCTTGTCGACCTGATGAAAAAAATCAAGGGTATCGATATTCCGCGGCCTTTTAAGCGACTAACCTATCGCGAGGCGATGAATCGTTACGGGAGCGATAAACCGGATACACGCTTCGGCCTGGAGCTGATCGACATCACCGATATCGCCGCCGAGTGTGGGCTCCGTGTATTTCGCGAAGTACAGGAGAAGGGCGGCATTGTAAAGGCAATCAATGTCAAGGGCGGTGCGCCCAAATTTTCACGTAAACAGGTCGATGAAGACTTGCGCGCAGTCGTTTCGCCGTACGGCGCAAAGGGGCTGGCCTGGCTGAAGATTGAGGACGGCGGTATGAAGGGGCCGATCGCCAAGTTCTTTGAAGAAGGCCTGAAACAGAAACTGGCGGTGCGGACGAACGCCGAGCCGGGCGATCTACTGCTGTTTGTCGCTGACAAGAAGAAGATTGTTTACGATAGTCTCGGGGCACTGCGGCTTCATCTTGGTAAATTGCTTGGCCTAATCGACCAATCGGCGTTCAATTTTCTCTGGGTGACTGAATTTCCGCTTTTAACTTACAGCGCGGAGGAGCATCGCTACGTTGCCGAGCATCATCCATTCACGATGCCGATTATTGAAGATCTTGATCGGATAAAGACCGATCCCGAAAGTGTTCGGGCGCAGTCGTACGATATGGTGCTGAACGGCTACGAATTGGGTAGCGGGTCGGAGCGTATCTGTAATCATGATTTGCAGGAAAAAATGTTCAAAATCCTCGGCTTTACAAAAGAGCGGGCCGAGAAGCAATTTGGTTTCCTGATGGAGGCTTTCGAGTACGGAGCACCGCCGCATGGGGGAATTGCCCTCGGCATTGACCGTATCGTCATGTTGCTGGCCGGCCGTTCAAGCATTCGCGATACGATTGCTTTTCCGAAAACGGCGAGTGCAACCGATCTGTTGACTCACGCGCCAAGTCCGGTCAGCGACGGGCAACTGAACGAATTGCATCTTGACGTCGCGACATTGTTAAAATGACCGCCTGTAATGATGGAGACATTTGAAAAGCGTTTTCAGATATGTTATGATCAGAAAGGAAACAGAAGAGAGTCCTGAGGTGTTAGTCGAAAGCTGGTATGTTTGACCGAACACTTATGGAAATGGGAGTCCGTTGTTTTCACTCGTCGCGTATGCCCGCATCGGGATTCGCAAACTGTGAAACAGGGCACCCACCTGCTTGCGAGCGGGTTTCAAAATTTCGGCTTCACAACGGCACGTTCGGGACTCATCTTTTATACTGTAAATAATAAGAGACCGGGGAGAAGAACCCCTCCGGCCTCTTTTCTTTTTCTGTTTAAACATCAATGTTGTTTTTGCTGCGCCGTGGTTTGGAGCGGGAGGCGCGAGACTCCGGCGGGAAAAGCGAGCCAAGACAGCCCCGCAGCGAGCCCCACAAGCGGAGAGGCCCTCACGGATCGCCCGCGGAAAGCAAGCGCCTGCAGCGAAAACCAACAGTCAAATTTAACAGAATCCGTTCAAAAGGCAAGGATAGTCAGAGCAGAAACGTGAAATAAAAAGTTTCTACCCAGCAGCCGAAAAAAAAGGCGGCCAGCATACCGAGTGCGATGAAAGGCACAAACGGAATCGGTTTTCTTTTTTTGCAGATGCGAATGAGCAGCAGCAGGGCACCGATGTATGCGCCGAAAACAACGGATAAGAAGAATCCGAGCAGCACCGTTCGAGTTCCGACGAGAAGACCCAGAACGGTAAACAATTTGACATCTCCCCCGCCCATGCCACCGCGGCTGATGGCAACGGTCGCCAGAGTAACCGCAAACCCCATTGCTGCTCCGGCCGGGGCATCCCACCAGGGATGAGTTGGAAAAATCAAGCGGAAGACGGCAAATAGGATGAGAAAAAAGAGCAGAATCTTATCCGGTATCATCATTTCCGTCAAGTCGGTAACGAGTGCAATCATTAATAACGAAATAAGCAGCCAGCCGGTTATCAGTTCATCGGTCGAAGCGGCCTGTAAGAAACAAATGGTGAATAATAAACCCGTCATGCCTTCAACAAAGGGATCGAGCGGTGAAATCCGGTAGCCGCATGTTCGGCACCGGCCTCTTAAAAAAAGATAGGAGAGGACGGGAACCAGATCATAAACGGCCAGATGCCGACCGCATGAAGGGCAGTGAGAGGGCGGATAAACAATGGATTGACCCGATATGACGCGAATCCCGACAACGTTGAAAAATGAACCGAACGTCAAACCGGTGATGAGAACGAGAGCGAGAGTTAACATGTTATTTCTTCCCCTTCAGCCTGATAAAATTCAGGGGACGGCGAATGCATTTTCAGCGTGAGATGGGGGGCGTGTCGTTCGACAATCGGAGGCATCGGTGCCGGACCCACTTCGCACCGCTGCAGACTACAGAAAAATCAAAATTATCATAGCATACATTGATTGGAATTGACCAGATTTTTTTCCGGAAAGCGG
The DNA here is from genome assembly GCA_900543345.1 of uncultured Sporolactobacillus sp. Lineage (GTDB taxonomy): Bacteria > Bacillota > Bacilli > Bacillales > Sporolactobacillaceae > Sporolactobacillus. The sequence goes on from UQRJ01000036.1 coordinate 7,840, forward strand.
ACTGTGTTGCGGCTGACGCCGAATTGGCCGACTAGTTCTTTCTCCGAACGAACGACTTCTCGGCGCTGATTTTACAGAAAATTTACGTTTCTTCACACCGATACTTCATGAACCGATGCTATGGTAAAAACAGATTTATCAAGTTAAAGGGGAAGGAGCGGCAAACGTGCGGTTCACGAAAAAGGAAAAGAGCTGGATCATGTACGATTGGGCGAATTCGGTTTATGCAGTGATCATCATGGCGGCGGTTTTTCCCATTTATTTTACCAATATCGCCAAGGTCAACCATATCGCGGGCGATGTCTGGTGGGGATATGCGACGTCGGGCACATCGCTGGTTGTCGCGCTTTCCGCTCCGTTTCTCGGCTCACTCGGTGATTTCAGGGGTATGAAAAAGAACCTTTTTCTCGTATTTTTAATGGTCGGTATCGTCTGCAGTGCCGGTTTGGCTTTTACTGATCGACCGGAGGCGATGCTCGTCGGTTACAGTCTCTCATTTATCGGTTTTGAAGGTTCTTTGCTTTTTTACGACAGTTTTCTGACCGACGTCACGGTACCTGAGCGGATGAACCGTGTGTCTTCTTACGGATATGCCATGGGTTACCTGGGCGGCAGCACGATTCCGTTTGTTATTTCCATTCTACTCATCATGTTCGGCAACTCGATCGGCATCGATGGAACGGCGGCTGTCAAGCTTTCGATTGTGATGACCGCCTTGTGGTGGCTGGTTTTCAGCATGCCGCTTCTGCGTCATGTCCGCCAGGTACACGCCGTCGATCGGCCCGACCGCTGGCTCGTTCGTCGAGCACTGATCAATTTGAAACAGACGACATTATCGATTATCCGCAACCGCCGGCTGCGCTGGTTTGTCATTGCCTATTTTTTTACATCGACGGGGTGGGAACCGTTATCTCCATGTCTACTTCATACGGCAGTACGATCGGCCTCAGCAGCGGTCTGATGATTCTGGCGTTGCTGATGATTCAGGTGCTCGCCGTACCGTTCTCGATTCTTTTCGGACGCCTGGCCGATCGCTTCGGTGTCCATCTCATGTTGGGGATAGGGATTGCGGTGTATATGGTGATCTGCCTATGCGGCTTTTTCCTCGGCTTTTCGTTGGAACCGCATCAACAGGCTTACCAGCGCCATTTTGTTCGAGTCGTGGATCGCGCCGGTTCGGGGCTGGACGAGCAAACGCTCAGAAAGGTCAAAAACGACGGACTCGCCATTCTTTCGCAATCGGATCGTGCCGAGGCATTTGCCGCTCGAATGAAGTCACTTGCAGCATCGGCCAAGGGAAGTGATCGTGCCGCGCTGTTCCGGTTGGAACAAACGACCGGTGCTTTTCTGAAAGATCCGCTGCGATCGGCGGATTTCGACAGAGCGCTCAAGCGCTCAACCGTACTTTTCTGGCTGGTTGCTTTTCTGGTCAGCACTTGCCAGGGAGGAATTCAGGCGATCAGCCGCTCTTACTATGCTTCGCTGATTCCACGTGAACGTTCGAATGAATTTTTTGGTTTCTACGATATTTTCGGAAAATTTGCGGCCGTAATCGGGCCGTCCCTGTACGCCTTCGGTGCGTCGGTGACCGGACGTTCATCCTTCGGCATTTTGAGCCTGTTGCTGATTTTTGCCGTCGGACTGATGGCTTTGATTCTGGACGCGAAGAGTGAAAAGAGACTCCCTCTTGCTCTCGGCGGCTGATCCCGATTCGGCGCCAGGCGAAACGTGGTGTCATTCCATTAAAAAGCTCTGTTTGTTTTTCGCTGCAGGCACTGCTTTCCGCGGGTGATCCGTAGGCCTCCTCACTGCGGGGGCTCCCCGGCTCGCTTTTCCCGCCGGAGTTTCGCGCCTTCTAAACCATGGCGCAACAAAAACAACATTATGTTTTAACAGAGATAATTAAAAAAAGCACTTCCGCATGTTTGGTGCGGAAGTGCTAAATACGTTCGTTTGCTCACTATTTAGCGATTTTTTCGAGGTTGCCGTTCTGATCCATTTTGAAAGTCGCGCCCTGGTCGGAATCCTGATCTTGAAAGGCAACCATTCGCCGGGCGCGCTCCATGATCCCGACTAATGCTTGATAATCGTCTTCGACCGTTTGCTGACGATTGTGCAGCGATTCTACTTCTTTCTCAAGTTCCTCGACCTGCTTTTGCAACCGGGTGTTTTCCGATTTCAGATGGCTGTTTTCGCGATCAAGTCGGCCGCTGGCGGCCGAACCGCGTTCGAGCGACTGCAGGTAAGCAATCACATCGGGTAAACCGATCGAGGCGGGCGGCAAGGTATCGGCCGGTTTTTCTGCAGCTTCAGCCGTTTCGTCTGATTGCTGCGGCTCGGGCAGGTCGGGAAGATAGGCCGTTTCCATAGCGGGAAGTACCGGACGCACGCTTCTGGCCTGCTTTTCGGCACGTTTTTTTTGCTTGCGCTGTTTTTTGGCAATTTCGATGGCCTGCTCATATTTTTTCCGGACAATGGCATTCCAGCGGAAACCGCAGGCTGCCCCGGTCCGGTTTAACCGGTCGCCGACTTCTTCAAACGCGTCCAATTGCGTACTTCCTTCGCGGATGTGCCGGAGGACAGTTTCCGCAAGGAGAAGATCGTCCTCATGCGACCAGGCATCTTGTCTCACTTTTGTCATGGTATACGCTCCTTCTTGCATTCTAGCTGATGAAAAGAACATCGGCATCAGGGATGCTTTCCTTTTTCATCCTGGTACAAAAAGGATTGACAGACGCCGGGCAATTTATACATTCAAGATTTTTTTAGTTTGCGAGTCGCCGGCACGATCACTCTCCCTGTTTGTCGCGGCGGGCGAAATAGTCGAGTCGCTTTTGCACTGCGCGTTCATAGCCGCGCGGGGACGGCCGGTAAAACGTCTGATCGCGGAGGGCCGCGGGAAGGTAGGCCTGCGGTACATAACCGTCTTTAAAATCGTGCGGGTACAGATAGCCTTCCCCATTCCCCAGTTTCTTCGCTCCTTTATAATGGGTATCGCGAAGCGGCGGCGGTACGTCTCCGGTCCGTTCATGTTCCACAGTCTTCAGTGCCTCGTCAATACCGGCAATGATGGCGTTGCTCTTCGGCGCTGTTGCCACATACAATGCTGCTTCGGCTAAAGGAATACGCGCTTCGGGAAGGCCGACGAAGGTCGCCGCCGTGACGGCGGTGTTTGCCATTAACAAGGCATTGGGATCGGCAAGGCCGACATCTTCCGCCGCGTGAATAAAAATCCGCCGGGCGATGAACTTCGGATCTTCGCCGGCGGCGATCATTTTCGCCAACCAGTAAAGTGTGGCATCGGGATCCGATCCGCGCATGCTTTTGATAAAAGCAGACACCGTATCGTAATGATTATCCCCCTTTTTGTCGTATTGCAATACTTTTTGCTGGATTGACTCTTCGGCGACGCCAAGATCGATATGGATCATGCCATCCTTGTCCGGATCGGTCGTCAGAACGGCCAGTTCCAGTGCCTGAAGCGCTTTACGGCTATCGCCGTCCGCTGCCTGGGCAAGATGTTCGAGAGCGTCATTGTCAAGATGGATCGGCAAGTCGCCGTAGCCGTGCTTTTTATCATGAAGCGCCTGCTTGAGAATCCGGCCGATATCCCCCGTGGAAAGCCGTTTGAAGCGAAACAGGCGCGACCGCGATAAGAGGGCCGGATTAATTTCAAATGTCGGGCTTTCTGTCGTTGCACCGATCAGGATAATCGTTCCCCGCTCTACAGCGGGCAGCAAGGCATCCTGCTGCCCTTTATTAAAGCGATGAATCTCGTCGATGAACAAAATGGTTTTCCGCCGATCGAATTTTAAACGCTCTGCGGCACCGGCTATCACTTTTTTTAAATCGCCTACGCCGGAAGTGACGGCGTTGAGTCGCTCAAAATAGGCAGCGGTTGATTTGGCGATAATATGAGCCAGTGTCGTTTTTCCGGTACCGGGCGGTCCGAAGAAAATCATCGGTGTCAGTTTATCCGCCTGAATCGCGCGGCGCAACAGCCGGCCCTTTCCGACGATCTGTTCCTGACCGACGAATTCATCCAGCGTACTCGGCCGCATCCGGTCGGCAAGCGGCCGATCGCGCAAAGATCGATCATTTTCGGTAAAATCAAAGAGGTCCAAACGTGTCATCCTTTCGGGAAATTGCATCAATCGACATTGGAAACCATGGAAAACGTGCAAGAGATGGTTTTTTCGTCTATAATAATTTAGAGTCTATTTTTATTTTATCACACATGAGCAGATCGGTATCCGTGCGAATTCCATATCGTGCGATGGCCGATCCGTCCGAAACAATATCCGACCATTAAGATTTGTAGATAGATTAAGGAGGTTTCTTCTAATGAAAATTTCGACGAAGGGCCGTTATGGGCTGACGATTATGATGGCTCTGGCCAAAAATAAAGGCAGAGGACCGCTGTCGCTGAAGGCGATTGCCAAAGCACATAATCTTTCCGAACATTACCTGGAGCAACTGATTGCGCCGCTGCGCAATGCCGGATTGGTAAGCAGTGTTCGCGGGGCATACGGGGGTTATATTCTGGCGAAAACGCCGAACGAGATTACGGCGGCGGATGTCATCCGTGTGCTGGAAGGCCCGATTCAGCCGGTTGAGGTGATGGAAGACGACGATCCGGCGAAGCGTGAATTATGGGCGAAAATCCGCGATGCAGTCTGTAATGTGCTGGAGGGTACGACACTAGATGATTTGATTCATTATGATTCGGATCCGGAGGTTCAAGATCCGGACATGTTCTATATCTAACTTGAGTTTACGCCCGGGCAACCGGGATGTTTAGGGGAGTGAAAGGGCATGAAGCCCATTTATCTCGATCATGCCGCAACGACTTCGATCAATCCCGAGGTTCTTGACGTGATAGTAGATGTATATAAAAGGGTAATCGGCAACCCGTCGAGTATCCATTCGTTTGGCAGGCAGGCACGCAAAATCATTGACGAAGCGCGCCGCAGCATTGGACGTTATATTGGCGCACATAGCCGTGAAATTGTATTTACCAGTGGCGGAACGGAAGGCGACAATATGGCGATCATCGGCACGGCGCTGGCCAATCGCGAGGCGGGCCGGCATATTATTACGACAAAAGTAGAGCATCACGGTGTACTGCAGGCGTGCCGCTATCTGGAAACGCACGGGTTTTCGGTGGACTATCTCAATGTCGATCGGACAGGCCGGCTCGCGATCGACGAACTGAAACGCAAACTGCGCGACGATACGATTCTTGTGAGTGTAATGTACGGCAATAATGAAGTCGGAACGATCCAGCCGATCCGTGAGATTGCTCATTTGCTGGCGCCCAGTCGGACACTCTTCCATACGGATGTGGTTCAGGCCTTCGGCACCGTCGACATTGACGTGAAAGACACGCCGATTGATTTGTTGTCAATGGCTGGACATAAAATCAACGGACCGAAGGGCATCGGTTTTCTCTATATTCGCGACGGTGTAAAAGTGGAGCCGTTGACGTACGGCGGCGATCAACAGCGCAAGCGTCGTGCCGGGACACTGGATGTGCCGGCCGTTGCCGGGCTGGCGAAAGCTGTCGAACTTGTTTCCGGGCACTTGGACGAGCGTATCGGTCATTGTTTGAAGGTCCGCGGCGCGCTCCTAGATGCGCTGAATACGGCCCATGCGGATTACCGGATCAACGGCAGCCCGGATCATTATCTGCCGCAGGTATTGAATCTTTATTTTCCCGGTGTGCCGGTTGAAGCATTGCTGACACGTCTGGACCTGGATGGCGTGGCGGTATCGAGCGGGTCGGCCTGCAGCGCGGGTTCGCTCGAGCCGTCACATGTCTTAACGGCCATGTTCGGTGACGAAGCACCGCAAACGCGCAGTTCAATCCGTATCAGCTTCGGGACAACGACGACGGTGCAAGAGGCGGCCGAAGCGGGTCGGCTGATCGCCCGTGATACCCGCGAACTGGCTCAATTCGAGAAAGCAGGTGACCGGCAGTGACGAAAAAATTACCGAGAGAAACACGCGTTGTGGTCGGGATGTCCGGCGGTGTGGATTCTTCTGTCGCCGCATTGCTACTGAAACAGCAAGGTTACGACGTTGTCGGCATTTTTATGAAGAACTGGGACGATACCGATGAAAACGGCATCTGCACAGCGACTGAGGACTATGAAGATGTGATTCACGTCGCCGATCAGATCGGCATTCCTTACTATGCGGTCAATTTTGAAAAACAATATTGGGATCGCGTGTTTGCCTATTTTTTGGAAGAATATAAGGCCGGTCGGACGCCGAACCCGGACGTAATGTGCAACAAAGAAATTAAATTCAAGGCTTTTCTGGATCACGCACTGTCGATCGGCGCCGATGCAGTGGCGACCGGTCATTATGCACGCGTGGAAACGCGCGGCGGTGTGACACAACTGCTGCGCGCGGCGGATCGCCATAAAGACCAGACGTACTTTTTAAATCAACTTTCCCAGCAGCAACTAGCCAAAGTGATGTTTCCGCTTGGCGATTTGGAAAAACCGGTTGTCCGCGAGATTGCCAGAGAACATCATCTGGCGACAGCGGATAAAAAGGACAGTACGGGCATCTGCTTTATCGGCGAGCGCAATTTCAAGCAGTTTCTCAGTCACTATCTGCCGGCCAAGCCCGGTGAAATACGGACCGTATACGGTGAGCGGAAAGGGACACATGACGGGCTGATGTATTACACCTGTCTCTTATACACATCTGACGCTGCCGA
>UQRJ01000037.1 GCA_900543345.1 uncultured Sporolactobacillus sp.
TCGTGGGCTCGGAGATGTGTATAAGAGACAGGGTCCCTCCGTAAATTGTCAACAAACCGCTGTCTTTATAAGCCGTGTGAAATGAAAATACGGAATAGGCAAGGCCGCATTTTTCCCGGACTTCCTGGAATAGGCGGCTGCTCATCCCGCCGCCAAGCGCATTATTCATGACCATTAACGGCAGAACTTCGTCATCGCTGTTTGAGACGCCCTCATAGCCGAAACAAATATGGGCCTGTTCCGTTTCCTTACGACGTGCGATTTTTCCGGGGAAAAAGTGCGGCGCCGCTTGCCTCTGTCCGGTCGCCGGCGCGCGGTACGGACAAAACAGGCGGTCTACTTCATCGATAAATGATTCGGCGACATTGCCGGCGATTGACACAACAATCTGTTGCGGCGTATAGTGGCGATGCATATATGTTTTCAAATCGTCCGGTTGGAAATCCGCTAAGGTCCGCTCCGTGCCGAGAATCGGAAAGCCAAGCGGATGGTGGGCGAATGTAATTTCGCTGAGCAAATCGTGAACCAGATCGTCCGGCGTGTCCTCATACATTTTAATCTCTTCGTCGACAACCTGCTTTTCCTTCGCCAACTCATCTTCGTCAAAGCGCGAATTGAAAAACATATCGGCCAGGACGTTCAGAGCAAAAGACGCATCGCGATCCATTACCTTGGCATAATAACAGGTGCATTCCTTTGACGTAAACGCATTGACCTGGCCGCCGATCCGATCAAATGCTTCGGCGATTTGCCGGGCATTTCGTTTTTTGGTCCCTTTAAAAAGCATGTGTTCAATGAAATGAGAAATACCATTGTTCGATTGATGTTCATATCTTGAACCCGTTGCAACCCAGATGCCGATGCTGACCGAGCGGACCGACGGAATTCGCTCCAGCAGAACGCGTACGCCGTTGGAGGCGATATATCTGATGACCACGAAACGTTCCCCCTGTTATTTCTCTGAGTCCAGTAAACTATTAAGAACAAATTACATTATACTATAGCATGCCGGCAAGCCGCCGACAACAATTTTTTCGGATTAGGTTATAACCCGAACGATCGCGGACAAACGGTGCATCGGCCGCCCTTCGCTCTCGGTCTTTCCGTGTGCTCTTAACTATGAGATTCTCGTTACGATCCGATCGATTCTCCGCTGTGAAGCAGCGCTTTTCTCGATAGTTTAATTCGCCCCTGCCGGTCGACGTCGATCACTTGCACACGCATCGGATCACCGATATCGGCAATATCTTCCGCGTGGGTCACAGGGCGCTCAGACAACTCGGTGAGATGGACCAGACCGTCGGTATGTCCGAAGAGTGTCACGAAAACGCCGAACTTTTCAATGCGTTTAACCGTTCCGTTATAGATCTCACCGACTCTGACTTCCCGCGCTGCCTCTTCAATCATCCGTCTGGCTTGTCTGCCGCCGGCTTCATCGACATAAAAAATCGTCAAATTGCCATCTTGATGGATATCGATTTTCACACCGGTCGTTTCAATGATATGATTGATGACTTTGCCATTACTGCCGATCACGTCGCGGATTTTCGCTGGGTTGATCGACATTCGCAATATTTTCGGTGCATAGGCCGACAGATGAGGCCGCGGTGCAGGCAGCGCGGCGCGCATGACGGCAAGAATTTGCAAACGGCCCGCCCGTGCTTGATTCAGTGCTTGGGCCAGAACATCCCGGTCAACACCATCCGTTTTGATATCCAGCTGCAAAGCAGTAATTCCTTTCTCCGTACCCGCGCATTTAAAATCCATGTCGCCGAGCGCGTCTTCCATCCCTTGGATATCCGACAGAATCACTTGCTCGTCGCCGCTTTTTATCAGTCCCATGGCAATGCCGGCGACCGGCGCTTTGATCGGGACGCCCGCATCCATCAGGGCAAGTGTACTGCCGCAGATGCTGGCCTGCGAAGAAGAACCGTTCGACTCCAGTACTTCGGAAACACAGCGAATCGTATAGGGAAACGTTCCCGTATCCGGAATCACCGGTGTGAGTGCGCGTTCGCCAAGTGCACCGTGCCCGATCTCGCGGCGGCCGGGCGTTCGTGACGGGCGGATTTCACCGGTACTGAAGCCCGGAAAATTATAGTGATAAATGAAATGTTTCGATGCCTGCGGAGAAAAATCATCCATCGTTTGAGCATCGCTGAGCGGCCCCAGCGTACATACACTCAGTGCCTGTGTCTGACCGCGGGTAAATAAGCCGGATCCGTGCACCCTGGGCAGCAGACCGGTTCGGGCGGCAAGTGGCCGAATTTCATCGGCACGCCGCCCGTCCGGACGGATATGTTCGCCGATGACCATCCGCCGGACCGTTGTTTTCAGCAAGTGACTCAGTGCCGCTTCTACTCGCTCAGCTGCTGACGGATCTTCGGCAGCCAATTTTTTTAGAACCGATAGGCGGACAGCGCGGGCGGCACGATCACGCTGTTGTTTTTCTTTGATATGTACGGCTTGATTCAGTCGATCTGCGGCCAACACACGCACCCGCTCTTCCAGTGCCTCGTCGGGTCCGGACAAAACGGGACGTATCTTCGGCTTACCGCTCGTCGCCATGATTTTCCGTTCAAAAGCAATGAGCTTACGAACCTCGTCGTGAGCAAAAAAAATCGCATCGAGTATCGCCGCCTCCGCTACTTCCTTTGCTCCGGCCTCGACCATGTCGACGGCTTGCCACGTACCGGCCACCGTCAGATGCAGATCACTTTTCTGTTCCTGTTCCGCAGTTGGATTGATGACCAATTCGCCGCCCACCCGGCCGACGTGGGCACCGGCAATGGGACCGCCAAAAGGCAGCGGCGAGAGCGACAGAGCAAGCGATGAGCCGAGCATTGCGGCCATCTGCGCGCTACAATCCGGATCATAGCTCAAAACGATGTTATCCACCTGGACTTCATTACGGAAACCGTCGGGAAAAAGCGGGCGAATCGACCGATCAATTAAACGTGCCGACAGTGTCGCCTCATTGCTCGGACGTCCCTCTCTCCTGATAAACCCACCGGGAATCTTTCCGACAGCATACGAACGTTCATCATAATTAACGGTCAATGGAAAGAAAGAGTCTCCCTTTGGCTCCTTCGAAGCAGTCGCTGTCGAAAGGACTACGGTATCCCCATAATAAACGAGCGCCGCTCCGTCGGCCTGCTGCGCAACTTCGCCGACTTCTACCCGCAACCGGCGGCCCGCCCAGTCCATTTGATAAATACGTTTTCGCCACTCCGTCAAGCATCGCACCTTCCCCATTAAAAAAGTCTATTAAAAAAGCGGGAATCACTCCCGCTTTTCCTTTCAATGTTAACGCCGCAGACCTAATCGGTTAATCAGCTCGCGATATCGTTCGACATCTTTGCCGCGTAAGTAAGTCAGCAAGTTACGACGCTTGCCGACCATTTTCAGAAGTCCGCGGCGAGAATGATGATCCTTCTTATGAAGTTTCAAATGTTCGTTCAGCGCATTGATCTGTTCGGTCAAAACGGCTATCTGAACTTCCGGAGATCCGGTATCGTTCTCATGGGTCTGAAATTCATGAATCAGCTGACTCTTGCGCTCTTTTGTCAACGCCATCAGCCGGTCACCTCCCTTTCTTCAATCCCCCGATGCGCAGCCGCCGCCGGTGAAACGCACAGCCGGGCACAGGTTCTTCCTTCACGAAAGACCATGAAGGTCTCTTTTTATTTTACACAACTAAACGGTTGGATTCAAGTCGTCGCCCCTACTTGTTTGATCACAAATTCAGCGATTCGAAATACATCGCCGCATTCCGCTCGTCTTTTTTCATTTGTTCAATGAGGGCGTCGGCATCGGCAAATTTGACTTCGTCACGGAGCTTTTTATACCAATCAACCGTTATTTCCCGATCATACAAGTCGCCGGAAAAGTTCATGACGTACACTTCCACCGCCAGTCCTGCAGCGGCATCGTTATAGAAAGTCGGCCGCGTGCCGACACAGCCGACCCCGTTCATCGTCTTGCCGTCAGTTGTCACACGTACCGCATATATACCTGCTCCGGGCTGTACATAGAGATGATCGCCAGCGATATTGGCAGTTGGAAAACCCAGCGTGCGTCCGCGGCGATCGCCGTGAACCACCTTACCCATCGTTTGATACGGCCTTCCGAGCAGGATCGCCGCTCCCTCCAGATTGCCGTCCTTTACCAGTTTGCGAATATGCGAAGTACTGACCTTTTCGCCGAATCGTTCGACTTTCGGCACCACGGTATAGCCGAACATACTGCGCGAGAATTGATCGATGTTGCTCATGTTGCCGCGCGCCATGCGTCCGAATGTAAAATCATAGCCCGCGACGATATGCTTGGCGTGCAATTTGATCAAATAATCGTCGACGAATTGCTGCGGCGACAGCTGGCTCAGTTCACGGTCGAAGCGGACGACAATCAGCAGATCCGCACCCAGCCGCTCAATTAATTCAGCCTTCAAATCCATCGGCGTCAGACAATCTTCGCGTTTCCTGGATGGACGAAGCACGACCGAAGGATGGGGGGTAAACGTCATAACGGCAGATTCATAGCCTTTCTCGGCAGCAATAGCCACCGCCCTTTTAATCACCTGTTGATGGCCGAGGTGAACACCGTCGAAATAGCCAAGAGCAATGACTTTTTCGTTCACATCGCCTTTTTCAATATCGGGTCGTCGATCCAGAAATATCTTTTTCACTAGAGGCACCTTCCAGTCTTATAAACTAGTCCGATGATTCATACTGATCGACAAGCACTTTCTGTGGTTTGATCCACTGCGGCTCACTGCGGAGGCGGCCATAAATCGCCAAATAGCGTCCCCGGCGATCAACGACCGCAAAACAGGTCTCCGGGCAGCCTGCCGGGGTAGACAAAACCGCACCGTGCGAGATCCGTTGAGCCAGTTGGTCGTCGACTTGCCAGGTTTCCATCAGCGAGAGGCCGCGCTCCAGCGGTTGCAGACAATCGGTAAAACGGCCGGATGCCAGTGCCGCCTCAATCTGCTTGAATGTCAGGCACTCGTCGATAGTGAAGGGACCCGCGGCGATCCGCGTCAACGATTGCAGATAGGCCGGGTAGCCGAGCGATTGGCCGATATCGACGGCCAAGGTCCGGACATACGTTCCCTTACTGCAAGTGACGGTAAACGGAATGGTCGATGAAAAATAGTCGGCCCCTCCGTTCAATTGTAATCGGTAAATTCGGACGGTGCGGACGGGCCGCTCCACCGGCATACCTGCTCTGGCGTATTCATAGAGTTTTTTTCCTCCGACTTTGACTGCGGAATAAAGCGGGACCCGCTGATCGATGGCTCCCGTAAAGCCCGCGAAGGTTTCCTCCACTCGTTGTCTGGAAAGCGGCCGCTCCAGTGGCCGGACGTCCGTCACAGTGCCCGTTTGATCCTCCGTGGTCGTTGCCTTGCCCAAGAAGATCACTCCGCGATAGCTTTTTTTAAAATCAAGCAGATAACGGGCAATTTTTGTTGCCTTGCCCAGACATAGAACGAGTACACCGTCCGCTTCCGGATCGAGTGTGCCAGTGTGCCCGATTTTCCGAAAATGGATCAAGCGCCGGAGACGGGCGACGCAGTCATGAGACGTGATGCCGCGCGGTTTATAAAGTGGAAGTAACCCGTCATAACCCTGCTTGGTTTTCACGTTCACTCATCCCGTCTATGCAAATCATTGATCAGCCGATCGATATGACTGCCGTATTCGATGGAACGATCGAATTTAAACTGGATCTCCGGCGTTTTACGCAACCGTATCCGTCTGCCAATCTCACTGCGGATAAACCCCTTGGCTTTAGTCAGCCCTTCCATCGTCGCGGTCTGTTTTTCTTCATCGCCGAGTACGCTGATGTAGATGGTGGCCTCTTGCAGATCTCCGGTCACCTCGACTCCCGTCACCGTCACAAAACCGATGCGCGGGTCTTTCAATCGACGCTCGATGATATCGCTCATTTCTTTTTTCATTTGTTCGGCAACACGATGCACCCTCAATTTCGCCATGGGGCACCCTCCTTTTAAAACCATTCAAACGTTGTGTCCGTGCGTTCGATGTCCGTCCGGCCGTCGATCAGTGCCAATGCCCGATTCAATTCCTTCTCGACGCTCGCCCGCGACGTACCGACCGAAACAAAAGCCAGCGCTGTTCGTTGCCACACATCTTGATAGCCGGTTTCACTGGCAGCCAGATTATGATTGCGCGCCCGGCGCAAGATACTGAGCAGAACCGATCGCTTGTCTTTCAGCGATGAGGCGGCATAAATCCGGCATTCGCATTGAACCAAGCCGACAATCACTTCGGCTGAACTTCTTCCATCACATAGGCTTCCATCGTGTCGCCCTCTTTGATGTCGTTAAAATTTTCCAAAGTGACACCACATTCGAATCCGGCCTTAACTTCCTTGGCATCATCTTTAAATCGTTTCAAAGTATCGACATGGCCTTCATAAATTACCACGCTGTTGCGGATAAGACGAATGCCGGCGTCACGCGAGATCCGGCCGTCGGTGACATAACAGCCGGCGATCGTGCCGATACGGGAAACTTTAAACGTCGTACGCACTTCGAGCTGACCGATGACTTTCTCTTTATATTCCGGCTCAAGCATGCCCTGCATCGCCGCTTTCATCTCATCAATGGCGTCGTAGATCACCCGATACAGTCGGATATCGACATGTTCCTGTTCCGCCACCTGCTTGGCATGGTTGTCCGGACGCACGTTAAAGCCGATAATGATTGCATTGGACGCCGATGCCAGCACGATATCCGATTCACTGATTCCACCGACGCCACCGTGAATAATGTTAATCTTTACGCCGGCGACATCGATTTTTTGCAACGCATCGGATAACGCCTCGACCGATCCCTGCACGTCAGCTTTGATGACGATATTGATCTCTTTCATTTCGCCTTCCTTGATCTTTTCAAACAGATCGTCCAGGCTGACCTTCTTCGTCGTCTCTTTCCGTTCGGTAATCAGTGCCCGTTTGGCACGGGTTTCACCGATCTGACGCGCCTTTTTTTCGTCCGCAAAAACCATGAACTGATCGCCGGCCTGCGGCACATTATTCAAGCCGGTAATTTCCACCGGCATGGACGGCGGCGCTTTTTTCACGCGGCGGCCGACATCGTTGACCATGGCGCGGACGCGTCCGTACGTATGGCCGACAACGATCGGATCGCCGACTTTCAAGGTTCCGTTCTGGACAAGCAAAGTCGCAATCGGTCCCTTACCTTTATCCAGTTCAGCTTCAATGACCGCACCGCGAGCCCGTTTCTCGGGGTTGGCTTTATATTCCTCGACTTCGGCGACCAGCAAAATCATTTCCAGCAAATTTTCAATGCCAATGCCTTGTTTCGCGGAAATTTTAGCAAAAATCGTTTTGCCGCCCCAGTCTTCCGGAACGAGACCTTGTTCGGATAGTTCCTGCATCACGCGTTCCGGATTGGCATTCGGTTTATCGATTTTATTTACCGCGACAATGATCGGTACTTTCGCCGCTCGGGCATGATGAATCGCCTCGATGGTTTGCGGCATGACACCGTCGTCGGCGGCAACTACCAGGACAGTAATGTCGGTGATTTCAGCCCCGCGGGCCCGCATCGTTGTAAACGCAGCATGCCCCGGTGTATCGAGAAAAGTGATTTTCTTCCCTTCATGGACAACTTGATAGGCACCGATATGCTGCGTGATACCGCCCGCTTCTCCGGCCGTGACCTTAGTATGACGGATCGAGTCAAGCAGTGTCGTTTTGCCATGATCGACATGGCCCATAATCGTGACGACCGGCGGGCGAAGCACCGCTGTCTTCTCGTCAATGCCGAGTCCCTTCTTTTCAAAGCTTGCTTCATCTTCCTCAACTTTTTCTTCGACTTTAACGCCATAGTCGTCAGCAAGCAGTCCAATGGTGTCTTTATCCAGGTCCTGATTTTTCGTTGCCATCACACCGAGCCCCATTAACTTTTTAATGATCTCGGTTGAGGCGCGGCCCAGTTTTTCGGCAAACTGACCGACTGTTAATGTACCGGAAATGGTAATTTTTTTTGGCAGTTTGATTTCCATTTTTTGTCTCGCCGCCGGCTGATTATTACGCCTGCGATTGCCGCGGCGACCGCGACGACGATTATGACTCGTATTGGCGCCGCCGAAACCGGCATGTTCCCTTTTTCCTCCGCCAAAGCGGTTCCTTCCGCCGCCCGGTTGCTTGGATTTATCGGATCGATTCTGCGTTTTCCCCTGGCTTTGCGCGGGACGGACATTTCCGCCCCGCTCCCGTTTTTCGGCAGTCGAGCGGCCGCCTCTTCGTTCTTCCGTTTTAAGTTGATTCACCGGACTTCTTTTTACCCCCGATGTGCTTTTTTTCGCCGGTCTTTTCCCCGATTGCCTCTCAGTTTGCTGATTTTTGCCGGCATTGAGCCGCCGATCCAGCTGACTGATGGCATTATCTTCGATGACCGACATGTGGCTTTTAATCTGATAACCGATATCTTCCAGAATTCCAATGACTTGTTTGCTTGTTACATGATGCTCCTTAGCATATTCATAAATACGTTTCTTAGTCATAGATTCACCCCCGTGTGAATGTTTCCAGCTGCTTGATCAATCCTCCCGCAAAGCCGTTATCCGTAACCGCAGCCAGAACGCGGGGCGGTTGTCCCAGTGCCGCTCCGATCTGCTCCCTGCTTGGAGCAATCAGCAGCGGAACGTGGTAGAAACCGCATTTATCACCGACTGTTTTCTTTGTGCGATCGGAAGCGTCCGTCGAAATAATGACGGCCTTCGCTTTCCGGCTTTTTATATAATGAATGACCGTATCTTCCCCGCTGACTGCTTTTCCGGCGCGTCTAGCCAACCCGAGAAGTGCCTGCCAGCCTTCAGGGCTCCGCGGCATCGGCCGGATGCTCCTCAAGGTAAGCCGTCATTTCATCAAATACCTGGTCGGGCACCGGAACACCCAGATGACGGGAAAGCAGCTTCTTATCCCTTGCTTTGCGGATACATTCGGGCTTTTTTGAAATATAAGCACCGCGTCCGTTTTTCTTGCCCGTTAAATCAAGAAAAACATCTCCTTCAGGCGAACGAACCACGCGGAATAAATCTTTTTTCGCTGCGGGTTCCCGACAGGCGATGCACTTACGCATCGGTACTTTTCTTCGTTTCGGCAACGCGAACGCCTCCTTAATCTTCCTCAGGACTGCCATCATCCGTCGGTTTTGCGGCAGATGATTGATCGGCTGTTTCTTCCGCCGCTGGGGTCTCGGAAGAAGCAGGCTGATCGGCGGCGGGCGGTTTCACTGCGGCAGCTCCCTCCGCTGCCTCGCTGCCCGGCTCGTCGAACAGGCCGAGTTCATCCGCCTCCGACTCGCTCTTGATGTCGATCTTCCAACCGGTCAGCTTGGCCGCAAGCCGGGCGTTCTGGCCCTTTTTCCCGATCGCCAGCGAAAGCTGATAATCGGGGACAATCACCGTGGTTGCTTTCTCGGCTTCATGAACAATGACCTTAACGACTTTCGACGGGCTGAGCGCGTTGGCGACAAACGTGACCGGATCATCCGACCAATTGACAATATCGATTTTCTCGCCCTTCAGCTCGTTAACGATCGTTTGCACTCGTGCCCCCCGCTGGCCGACGCAAGCACCGACGGCGTCTACTTCGGGGTCTTCGGCATAAACGGCGATTTTCGAACGGTCGCCCGCCTCCCGGGCAATCGATTTAATTTCTACCGTCCCATCATAAATTTCCGGAACTTCTAGCTCGAACAGCCGCTTCAAAAGACCCGGATGTGTCCGGGAAACCGTAATCATCGGTCCCTTTTTCGCGTCTTCGACTTTAGTCAGATAGACCTTGATCCGATCGTGCGGACGGTAAGTTTCGTTGGGCATTTGTTCCGACTGCGGCAACAGTGCCTCGACACGGCCGAGGTCCACATAGATGAAACGACGATCGACACGCTGAACGATTCCGGTCATAATATCATCCTGGCGATCAATGAATTCCGAATAAATAACATTCCGTTCCGCCTCGCGCACACGTTGTGTGACCACCTGTTTAGCTGTCTGGGCGGCGATTCGTCCGAAATTGCGCGGCGTCACTTCAATTTCCACCGTATCGCCGAGCTGATAGTGCGGATTCAAAGCTGTGGCATCCTGCAAGGAAATCTGCAGATTTTTGTTCTCCACATTTTCGACAACTTCTTTGCGTGCGTAAACTTTGATCCGGCCGAGACCTTCGTCAATGTCGACACGGACATTCTGCGCTTGATCGAAATTCCGCTTATACGCAGAAATCAGTGCCGCTTCCAGAGCATCGAGTAAAACTTCCTTGCTGATTCCCTTGTCTTTCTCCAGCGCCGTCATCGCTTCTACCAAATCACTGTTCAATTCATGTCACTCCTTTTCAAGAGGCAAGCCATACCTAAAAGAGCACCGCGAGTCTGCTGCTTGCTATTTTATCAAAGGGCAGAGTCACATGCTCTATTTTTGATTTATTTTTCACGGCGACAACGATAAAGTCATCGCCGACTTCAACTAATTTCCCCTCAAACACCTTTGCACCGTTAAACGGCTCATAGGTGGTAATATGCACATCTTTTTCGACCGACTTGATAAAATCCGCCCGCTTTTTTAGCGGCCGTTCGGCACCTGCCGAAGACACTTCAAGGAAATAGGCATCCTTAATCGGGTCGTTTTTATCCAATGCTTCGCTGAGTTTCTCACTGACGAGTGTGCATGTATCCAGATCAACACCCTTAGGAGAATCAATAAAAACGCGGAGGAACCGATTCCGTCCTTCTTTCACAAATTCAACGTCCACCAGTTCCAGATCAAGTTCGCTGAGCATCGGCGAAACCAGTTGCTCCACTGTCCTGACAATCGTACCAGCCATGTCGGGCCTCCTTTGCGAAAATGAAAGAGTGGGAAATTCCCACTCTTTACGGAACGAACTATTTCCAGTATTTCCTCAATCACTATATCATACACCGCCCGCGGAGGCAAGAACAGACATTGACAATAGAAAAAATCCACGGATCCGTTCATCCGCAGCGGATCTTCATTCCCCTTATCCCGGCCCGTCCGGACAATCCGTCGCGCCGAAACCAGACAATGATTAAAAAAGTGACAGCTGATTGGCTTCCGGCAATCCTTCCAAGCAGCCTTGACTGTCGAGATACTCGACTACCGTCTTCGAGATGCGGGCTCGTTTCTGCAGATCTTCTTTAGAGAGAAACTTTCCTTCTTTCCTTGCCTGGGCAATCGCTTTAGCGGCATTGGTGCCGATACCCGGAATGGCGTTAAACGGCGGAATCAATGAATCGCCGTCAACGAGAAAACGGGTCGCATCCGAATGATACAAATCGATGGACTGAAAACGGAATCCGCGCTCACACATTTCCAGCGCCACTTCCAGTACAGTCAGCAGACTTTTCTCCTTAGTTGCAGCATCGTTGCCTTTACGTTCGATTTCTTCCATTTTTTCTTTAATCCGCGGTGTTCCCTGTTTCATGACATCGACATCGAAATCGTCGGCGCGAACGGAAAAATAAGTCGCGTAAAACAGGATCGGATGATGTACTTTGAAATAAGCAATCCGAAAAGCCATCAACACAT
This sequence comes from uncultured Sporolactobacillus sp., assembly GCA_900543345.1. Lineage (GTDB taxonomy): Bacteria > Bacillota > Bacilli > Bacillales > Sporolactobacillaceae > Sporolactobacillus. The sequence continues at coordinate 11,604 of UQRJ01000037.1, forward strand.
ACGCGGTGGCATGCGCTTTCGGAAACATGTATTTTATTTTCAGACAGGATTGAACATACCAATCCGGTACATGATTCTCCTTCATCTCAGTTATCCATTCGTCTTTAAGCCCTCTGCCTTTCCGCACGAATTCCATGATACGGAAAGCGTGCGACGGTTCCAGCCCCATGTGCATCAGATCGAGCATGATGTCGTCGCGGCAGGAAATGACATCTCTGAGGACGCAAGTACCGTTTTCAATCAGTACCTGCGCGTTACCGAGCCAGACATCGGTGCCGTGCGATAGTCCGGAAATCTGCACCAATTCGGCGAATGTCGTCGGCTTTGTATCGTCGAGCATTTGGCGGACAAAGCGTGTGCCGAATTCGGGAATACCCAGCACGCCGGTTTTACAATGGATCTGTTCGGGCTTTACGCCGAGTGACTCGGTCGAACTGAAAATTTTCATGGTATCCGGATCGTCGATCGGAATCTTTTTCGGATCGATGCCGCTCAGGTCCTGAAGCATACGAATAACCGTCGGATCATCATGACCGAGAATATCCAATTTCAGGATATTGTCATGAATCGAATGGAAGTCGAAGTGCGTCGTTCGCCATTCGGCGTTTTTATCATCGGCCGGATACTGGATCGGCGTAAAATCATAAATGTCCATGTCGCGGGGGACGACGACGATCCCGCCCGGATGCTGACCGGTCGTCCGTTTGGCACCCGTGCAGCCCGCTGCCAGGCGATCGCGTTCGGCACCGCGGAAGTGCTTGTCCGTATCCTCCTCATACCCTTTGACATACCCGTAAGCCGTCTTATCGGCGATCGTACCGATGGTGCCGGCGCGATAGACCTTATCCTCACCGAAAAGCACTTTTGTATAGTTATGAGCAACCGGCTGGTAGTCCCCGGAAAAATTCAAATCGATGTCCGGTACTTTATCGCCTTTAAAACCGAGAAATGTTTCAAACGGAATGTCGTGCCCGTCTTTTTTCATCTTTGCGCCGCACTCGGGACAGTTTTTATCGGGAAGATCGAAACCGCAGGCGACCGAAGCATCGGTGATAAACTCCGAATGCTTGCATGTCGGACACAGATAATGCGGCGGCAGCGGATTCACCTCGGTAATTTCCAGCATCGTAGCCACAAGCGAAGAGCCGACCGATCCTCGTGAACCGACCAGGTAGCCGTCCGACAGCGACTTTTTTACGAGTTTATGAGCAATGAGATAAATGACGGAAAACCCATTGCCGATGATGCTGCCCAGTTCCCGCTTCAACCGGTTGCCGACGATCTCCGGCAATGGATCGCCGTAGAGGGCGTGAGCTCGGGCGTAGGTCTTGTCGCGAACTTCGTCTTCGGCGCCGTCGATCGTCGGCGTGTACAGTTTATCCTTGACTGGATGTACATCCTCAATTTGATCGGCAATCGCATTCGGATTGGTCACCACAACCTTCTTCGCTTTCTCTTCGCCGAGAAATTTCATGCAATCCAGCATTTCCGGTGTCGTACGAAAATACACATCCGGTTGCGTTTGCCGATTAAGTGGATTCCCGGCCTGAGAAGCGATCAGGATCTTCCGATAGATCTTGTCATGCGCGTCAAGGTAATGAACGTCGCCGGTGGCCACAACCGGTTTGTTCATTTTTTCTCCGAGCTTGACCAGTTTAATGATCACGTCTTTAAGCGCCATCTCATCGTGAACAATTCCTTTCTCAACAAGATGTGCATAATTGGACGGCGGTTGCACCTCTATGTAATCGTAAAACTCCGCGACTTTCTCTGCCTGATCGGCCGATTTCTGCATCATTGTCTCGAACAGCTCGCCTTGATCGCATCCGGATCCGACAATCAGTCCTTCGCGATATTTACTGAGAATCGAACGGGGAATGCGCGGAACGCGATAAAAATAATTAACGTGCGCCAATGATACCAGTTTATATAGATTTTTTAAACCGGTCTGGTTGCGGACAAGTAAAATAAGATGTGACGGACGAATGCGATCCATATTGCCCTTACCAAGATTGTCATTGAGCTGATCGTGGTAAAGCATCCCTTTTTTCGCCGCGTCTTTAATCATTTTCCAGGCGAGATAACCGGTCGCTTCGGTATCATAAATTGCGCGGTGATGATGCGTCAGCTCAATATGAAATGCCTTGCACAGCGTATCCAACCGATGATTTTTAAACTCCGGATAGAGAAAACGCCCGAGTTCCAGCGTATCGATCACCGGATTCGTTTCTTTTTCATGGCCAAGCCGCCGGTAGCCGGCATTAAGAAAACCGATATCGAATGTGGCGTTGTGCGCAACCAAAATCGCGTCGCCGGCAAACTGGCGAAAATCCGCAATGACTTCGCCGGCATCCGGCGCATCCGCCAGCATTTCGTCGGTAATACTGGTCAGCTCTGTGATTTTAGGCGGCAACGGGTGGTGCGGATTGGCAAACTTATCAAATTTCTCCAGTACATTGCCATTCTTGATTTTCACTGCAGCCAGTTCGATCTGTCTCTTATACACATCTGACGCTGCCGACGAATAGCCTTGTGTAGAT
>UQRJ01000038.1 GCA_900543345.1 uncultured Sporolactobacillus sp.
ATGTCTTAGGGTCTCGTGGGCTCGGAGATGTGTATAAGAGACAGTACCGGGACTGGGCAGAAAGCATTGGCGACATTTACTATTACGGAGATAATGAAAACTACGCTTCGCCTATTAATCAACAAAGAATTGACGTGCTATCTGGAAATTATGAACAAATGACGCGGCTATTAGGCCGTCCCGCAGTGATTCTAGCGACTCATACCCCCATATTTAGTCGTATATGCCGTATGGCTGTTGAAAAAATGCAAACTGTCAATAAACCGGTTATACTGTCTTGGCTACACGGTCCGCCAAATGTATTCGGCGGTGGAGACCTTCTGAGTTTGTGTGACGCTCATTTAGCCATTTCCGGAGATATTGCTGGACAATTAAAGACGTATGCAAAAGCGGATAACGTTTTCTATGTTGGCAATCCGATTGATTTTAATGACATCTCCGTTTTTAAACGCCATACAGGGACACTGAAAATAGCTTATGTTGGAAGGATTAATAATAGTCAGAAGCGGTTAGATATATTATTTGCTGGACTTGCAAATTTACAGGGAGAGTGGCAGTTGGACATCGTCGGTGATGGCCCCGACACGGCCGTTCTTGTGCAAAAAGCGCACCAGATCGGTGTTGATCAAAATATTATTTGGCATGGCTGGAGCAATACACCATGGAAGGAGCTGACGGATCCGTCGCTGTTAGTTCTATCTTCGGATTATGAGGGATTTGGCCTAGTAGTCGTAGAAGCATTGGCCAGAGGGCTTCCGGTTATTAGTACGGACTGCGAAGGCCCGTGTGACATGATCCAAAATGGAGTAAATGGATGGCTTTTTCCGCACAGAGACAGTCAGGCATTGCAGCAAATTTTACAAGATATCATCAACAAAACGAAGTTATTACCAAATGTGAAAGCTTGTGTCCGATCTGCTGAAACGTATCGAGTGGAGAATGTTGTCGATAGAATGGAATCCGCTATTTTTAAAACGATTAAGATGAAAGAAGCTTATTTTCTATTAAAGAAAGATGCGGAAGAGTAAGCATTATTACGCTCGCATATCAATAATTCAAACTTACACGAAACGATATATTCAGCACATAAAAAAATATCATTCCATAATTCTCAGACGGTTTCATATCGCTCCAAATAACACTGTTGCTATTGGGGCTGCAAGAGCTTGGCTATTACATAATATTATGGCCAAAATGTAGATTACAGAGCTTTGCAATAGATAATAGATGGTTTAATTTTTAAAACAAGATAGATCATTATCGTATCGATTAAGAGGGCAAGCTTAATTTTTCTGCTGAGGGCTAAACCTAATTTTTTATTACAAAAGGATTGAAGAATCATCGTGATCTACTTCTGTATCTGTATTAACTCGTAGAAAAATAGAGTATATTTTATATATTTAGGCCATTATGCCTGTTAAACAAACCATTAATTTTAACCGATAAATCGTTTAGAAAATATTTTTTAAGGAGGGAAACTTATGGATGTGCATGTTGAAGAGGCCGTCAATCTGTTGTCCGTACAGCAGAATCAATTAGCTAATCAAGCGATTGAATCCTCTGACGAAGATATAAATAATCAAGCAGGGGATCGGGTTAAAACCCAAGCCAAAAAATTAGTCGAAGAAGCGAACAAATTGCTCCAACCGGAATTAACGGAAGTTAAATATGTTTATTTCGACAAACTGCAAACCTATTATGTGCAAGTTGTGGATACAAATACGAATGAAGTGATCCGCGAAATACCACTGGAGAAATTTATGGAAATGTATGCGGCCATTGCTGAAAAATTAGGCTTGATTGTTAATCATCATGTGTGATAAATAATTTTCAGAGAAGGTGACAGATTGTATGTCGAGCATTAGCGGAACGACCGGAGCGACAACGACGAATACAAATTATTATTTGTTAAACACGGGAAATAATAATTTGCAAATATCCGGACTGGCGAGTGGTATTGATGTTGATAGTATTGTTAATAAACTGATGCAGGCGGAGTCTGTGCCGCTGGATACAATGAATCAACAACTTCAGCTGCTCGAATGGAAACGCGATGATTATCGCAGCATGAGCGATTTGCTGTCTGATTTGCAATCAATCGTCAGTACGATGACGCTGCAGTCCAGTTATGGAGAAAAAGCAACAGTAAGCGATGAGTCGAAAGTGACAGCTGCAGCTTCGTCGGGTGCAGAAGAGGGGACGTATACGCTCTCCGATGCAACGCTGGCAACAGTGGCGACGAATCAGAGCGGTGATTCTGCAGACGATTCTATTGTGAAGTCGGGAAGTGAGTTCGACCCAAATAAAGCTTTGATCGAACAAGCTAATAATCTTACGGATGGGATTGCGTGGGATACACACACAGTCGATGCGGAAACACATACAGTATCGGCAGACGGAACCGTTTTTTCACTCTCCAACGGAGCGGTTACGGCGAATTCAATCACCGTAACGGCGAAAGATGGAACGAAGACAAATTATGAGCTTGTCGCCAGCAAAGATGATCTGGCTACATCGGATTCGTCAAAGCATCAGGTTTATGTTGATGCCACGACCGGACAATTAACGTTTAATCAAACCATTTCTAAAGATTCTACGATTGAAGCTTCCTATGAATACAAAACTGTCGACATTGACTTGACGACGTATGATAGTGATGGCAAAGCAATTAATACTCAGTTTGATGCAAATGGTAGCCTTTCGCTGAATACCATTTTGCAGAAGATTAATGCTTCCGATGCCGGCGTCAATGCTTTTTATGATACTTCGACGGGAAAAGTATCGATATCAACGTCAAATACCGGGAAGAATAATGAAACGGGACCACAAATGACTTTTAGCGGCTTCTTAAAAGATACGCTATTGCTTGATAGTGCTAATGAACAAGGTGGAACCGATGCTACTTTTACGATCAATGGTGTAAAAACAACTCGCCATTCTAATACATTTACCGTCAACAATACAACTTTTACATTAACTTCGGCCATTCCGTCTACTGAAACGGTAACTGTTGAGTTAGGCACCGATACGGACGGTATGTTCGATACCATTAAGAGTTTTGTCGATAAATATAATGATACTATTAAGCAAATCAACGATATGATTACGGTTGCCCCTGATCGTGATTATCCGCCGCTGACATCGGCGCAAAAAGCACAGATGAATCAGACGGATATCGACAACTGGAACGAAAAGGCGCGGCAAGGCACGCTTTACGGCGATACGATTTTGGGTAACGGGCTTAGCAACATGCGTGAGGATCTATATAATGCCGTTGACGGGACGACAGGAGGAAGTTTTACCCAACTGGCGCAGATCGGCATCACGACAAGCAGCGATTATCGAGATCACGGAAAATTGATAATTGATGAAAGCAAGCTCAAGGAAGCGATCTCTTCCGATCCCGATGGCGTGATGAAACTGTTCACCAGTGGCAATACGGCAAGTACCGATACATCGACTCAGGGAATAGCTAAAAGATTATATAATACTCTTAATAATACGATTGCCAAAATTAAAGAACAGGCTGGAACGACGACTTATGTGAATGATCAATTCTCCATCGGGCGGAGTATTGATGATCTGAATGAGCAGATATCTACTTTCCAGGATCATCTGAAAACGGTACAGACTCGTTATTATACTGAATTTACGGCGATGGAAGAAGCAATCGAGCAAGCTAACTCACAGGCGACCTATTTACAAAATGCATTTAGTTAAACGGGGTATGATTGGAGGGCCGTATGAATGTTGAATCGTGCCTATCGCGCATACAAGCAAAATGCAGTCTTAACAGCTTCGCCGGCTGAATTAACACTAATGCTGTATGAGGGCTGTTTAAAATTTATTAAACAAGCGCAGCAATCAATGCAGCGTCATGATTATGCCGACAAAAATGAAAAATTGCAGAAAGCACAGGCAATTATTACGGAACTGATCGTGACGTTGGATAAAAAACAACCGATTTCAAAAGATATGAATGCTATGTATGATTATATTCATCGGCGATTAATCGAAGCAAATATAAAAAATGATCAGCAGATTTTAACCGAAGCTGAGAAACTTGTTCGTGATTTCAGGGATACTTGGAAAGAAGCCATAACTATTCATCGTAAGCAACAAACAAAATCTTCTAGTGTTAGGACGCGAATATAATGTGTGTCCAGAAAATCTATGAAGCTACTTTAAAGCTGAGAAAATTAGTGGAGTTGCAAGCAGAGAATAACGGTGCGGCTAATATACAAGAAATAAAAGATCAGCTTGATTTGCGTCAACAATTGATTGATCGCCTTCCCAAAATATTGAGTGATAACGATAAAGCACTTGGGAGAAAGATTGTTGCCTTAAACGTAGAAATTGATCACCTCATGAATAAGATGAAAGATAAGCTTATTCATAAGATGAAAATGTTTAAACATCAAAAAGAATCATTAATACGATATCGAGGTTATAGTAATCCGTTATTGACTCAATCGGGGACCTATTTTGACCGGCACGAGTAATTTTCATAGCGTTTATGATTAATTTAAGAGAGCTTTTTCTTACCGCACCTACTGACAATCTGCATATAAAACGAATCGATCCGCTCGGTTGCAGAAAAAAACGAGCGGATCGATTCGTTCCGAAGAGAAACACCTTACTCTGCAATGGCGGTACGCCTATCACGATCTTTTCTCTTTAGGCTGGTTAGGAACTTCAGGTAATTGTAGGTCGACTCTTTTTCATCTTCATTTAGCCTTTCGAACAATTCGACGATGTCTTCTTTTTGGACAGACATATTGGAAGTCTCCTTTATAATAATGTGTATTCACAGCCACTAACATTGTGAAATTTATCACAAACTAGACGACATAAAATAATTGACTGTTTGTCAAACTCATCTTCAGCTTAAATTTTTACCTTTTTCAAAGGGGATATCTCTATTGCGTAATTTATTATATGTGCAGCTCTGAACCGGGTCAATAGCAATCGACCAATTGGATGATTGATTTATTGCATGTGATTGGTGATTTTTTTGCATGATTGAAAAAAAGGTCGAAATTGAACGATTTGTGAGGGAAATGTGTCGATGAAAGCGCTTTTTGTAAAGAAATTTTGCTGTTTGAGAAGGAATTGGGACGGGAATGTCGAAAATATATAATATCGAAGGGAGGCTTTTTGATGAATCTGAACATTCGAGGAGAGAATATCGCGGTAACACCTGCTCTGCAAGCTTATGCGGAGAAGAGGATCGGTAAGCTGGAGAAGTATTTCAACACGCCGCTCCATGTACGTATGAATATGCGGGTGCATAATAAGATTCAGGTGGTTGAGGTCACCATCCCGATTCAGGGCCTTCTCCTAAGAGCAGAAGTGGGTCAGGAGGACATGTACGCTGCTATTGACGCGGTAGTTTCCAAACTGGAACGTCAGATTAAGAAATACAAAACAAAGCTGAACCGTAAGAGCCGTCAGGATAAGCGCGAGGTGCTTCATGCGTCGGCTGCCGGCACGGCGATTAAAACGCAGACAAAGACGAAAGCGGATCAGGGGTTCGAGGTTGTCCGCAGAAAGAGTTTCGTCATGAAGCCGATGACGGCGGAAGAAGCAATTTTGCAGATGGATATGCTCGGACATTCGTTCTTTGTCTTTAATAATGCGGAAAATGGTGAGATCAGCGTTGTTTATCGGCGCAAGGACGGCCGTTACGGACTGATCGATCAAGGAGAAGAAAACTGATCGTTCGCATTGGACGATCTTCGGATATAAAAGAAGCTGTTCGGGTCGATTATCGGCGCCGGACGGCTTCTTTTCATTTTGTTGTCGTTTTAAGGCAGATGAAATGAGTTTTCAAGCGATCGGTTTTGTTTTATAATAATAAGCGTATGCTTTTTGTTAAGAACGCTTGATGAACCCCCGACCGGGGCATTATGATACGAATAACTTGTAACGCCGGCGGGGAAGGAAGTATGTCTTTGCGCATCCGGGGTGTGACGGTCACGCACGGTGCGTGGATTGCAATGGGAACATAATGGCTGGATGCGTACTTGAGCGCCCGGGCATAATTGTCACTGCCCGCGAAGATTGCTACAATAAGAAACAGATTGAACGGGCCTGAAAATGATGAGCCCGGTTCGGCTAAGATGGACGGACTATTGATGATTGAATGATAGAACGGTTCCAGCATGCCCGCCAGGCATGTTGCGGACGCTCAAATGGGGTGTATGCAGGCATGTTAGGAATGCTAAGAAAAGTATTGGGCGATACCAGTCTCCGCAAACTCGGTAAAATGGAAAAGCGAGCTCGTGTGATCGACAATATGGCCGATCAGATGAAGGCGCTGAGCGATGAAGAGCTGCAGGCGAAGACGGCGGAGTTCAAACAGCGGCATGCGAACGGCGAATCGTTGGACGACCTGCTTCCCGAAGCCTATGCGGTCGTTCGCGAGGCATCGACGCGGATTCTCGGGCTGACACCGTTTTATGTGCAGCTAGTCGGTGCGATCGCACTGCATGAAGGCAACATTGCCGAGATGAAAACCGGCGAAGGGAAAACGTTGGTGGCGACGATGCCGTTGTATCTGAACGCACTCGAAGGCAAGGGTGTTCATCTGGTGACTGTCAACGATTATCTGGCGCAGCGTGACGCAAATCAGCTCGGGCCGCTCTATAATTTTCTCGGCATGTCGGTCGGATTGAACATCAGCGGCATGTCGGCGGAGGATAAAAAAACGGCCTATAATGCTGATATTACTTATGGGACGAATGCTGAATTCGGTTTTGATTATCTGCGTGACAATATGGTGCTCTATAAGGAAGAAATGGTGCAACGGCCGCTGAACTATGCAATCGTCGACGAGGTCGACTCAATCCTGGTCGATGAAGCGCGGACGCCGCTGATTATTTCCGGCAATGCCGAAAAATCGACCGACCTTTATGTGCAGGCGAACCAATTCGCCCGTCTGCTCAGCGAGAAGCAGGATTATACTGTCGATTTGAAGACGAAATCGGTGCAGCTGACCGAAGAAGGCATGAATAAGGCGGAACACTTTTTCCACATAAAAAATCTGTATGATTATTCCAATGTGTTGCTGAATCATCATGTGAATGAGGCGCTGAAAGCCCACGCAATCATGCACCGCGATAAAGATTATGTCGTTCAAAACGGGCAGATTGTTATTGTCGATCCGTTTACCGGCCGATTAATGAAGGGGCGTCGTTACAGCGAGGGGCTGCACCAGGCGATCGAAGCCAAGGAAGGCTTGGAGATTCAGAGTGAAAGCAAGACGCTGGCGACGATTACGCTGCAGAACTTTTTCCGCATGTATCAGAAATTGGCCGGGATGACCGGAACGGCCAAGACCGAAGAGGAAGAGTTCCAGAGCATTTACAATATGGATGTTATTGTTATTCCGACCAATAAGCCGATGATCCGCATCGATCATCCGGATTTGATTTATCGTTCGAAAGAAGGTAAGTTCAAAGCCGTGATCGAGAAAATCGTCGAGTTGTATCATCGCGGCCAGCCGGTATTGGTCGGCACGGTAGCCGTCGAGACGTCGGAAATGCTGTCACGGATGCTGAAGCGGCGCGGAATTCCGCACAATGTCCTGAACGCGAAGAACCATGAGCGCGAAGCCGAAATCATTGCCAATGCCGGACAGGTCGGTGCGGTGACGATTGCGACGAACATGGCCGGACGTGGGACCGATATTAAGCTCGGCACCGGTGTTCCCGAACTGGGCGGTCTCTTCATTCTCGGTACGGAGCGTCATGAATCGCGGCGGATCGATAATCAGCTGCGCGGCCGTTCCGGACGGCAAGGCGATCCCGGCGAATCACGCTTTTATCTGTCGCTGGAAGACGATCTAATGAAGCGGTTCGGTTCCGAGCGGATGAAAGGCATGATGGCGCGCCTCGGTATGGATGACGAGTCGCCGATTGAAAGCCGACTGGTCAGCAAGTCGGTTGAGTCGGCGCAGAAACGTGTGGAAGGTAATAACTTCGATGCCCGCAAACAGTTACTGAAGTTCGACGACGTCATGCGCAAGCAGCGTGAGATCATCTATAAGCAGCGGATGGAAGTCATGGAGTCGAAAAATGTGCGCCCGGATATCGAGGACATGATTAAAGCGGTGATTGAAAAGATTGTCAAGGTTCATACGCCGGACAATGAAGTGCCGGAAGAATGGGATCTGCAGGCGATTATCGATTACTTGAATGCCAAGATTTTTGATGAAGGCGTGCTTTCGGTCAAGGACCTCGATGGTAAGGATCCGGAAGAAATGATTGAGGATCTGTATAAAAAAGCAATTGTCAAATATGATGAAAAAGAAAAGCGATTTACGCCGGAACGGATGCGTGAATTCGAGCGCGTGATCATGCTGCGGACAGTAGATACGAAATGGATGGATCATATCGATGCGATGGAGCAGTTGCGTGAGGGTATTTATCTGCGCGCCTACGGACAGGTGGACCCCTTCCGCGAATATCAGGTTGAAGGGTACAAGATGTTCGAGGAAATGGTTGAGAGCATTGATGAGGACATCGTTAACTTCCTGATGAAAGCGGAGATTCAGGAGCGTGAGGAACCCATCCGGCGCGAGCGCGTGACGCACGGCCTGCATGTGATCTCGGGCGGGCAGGATGATGATCAAGATGACGAAGAAGATCACACCCTCAATCGCGCCGAACGCAGAAGAAGGAAGAGAGAAAAGAAGGGATCCGTTCGGAATGTCCGCAAGTTTCGTAAACGTTCATGATCACTTGTGCCGACCGAACGACGTATCCCGGCAGCAACGATAAAAATACAAATACTGCCGCGGTAAATCATCACGGCAGGCGGAAAGCAGGCTGAACAATGGATTTATCGGAAATTAAACACGAAATCGACGAGATGGAAACCCGTCTTCAGAAATTTAGGGGGTCTCTTTGACTTAGATCATAAAAAAGCGCGCATTGCCGAATTGGAAGAACGGATGGCGGTGCCGGGTTTTTGGGACGATAACGAAAAAGCTCAGAAGGTAATCGACGAGTCAAACGATCTGAAAAGTAAAGTCGATAGTTTAGGCAAACTGGAATCGGAGTTTGAGGATCTGCAGGTGGCTTATGAGCTGGTTAAAGAAGAAAACGACAGTGATTTAAAAAGTGAATTGGAAACGTCGCTCGGCAAAGCCGAAAAGTCGTTTAACCAATATGAAACGCGCCTTTTACTCAGCGGTCCGCATGATAAGAGCAATGCGATTCTCGAACTGCATCCTGGTGCCGGCGGGACAGAGGCCCAGGACTGGGCGCAGATGCTGCTGCGGATGTACACACGTTGGGCGGAACGGCACGGTTATTCGGTGGAGACACTCGACTATCTGCCGGGGGACGAAGCCGGTGTGAAGAGTGTCACGCTGTTGATCAAAGGGACGGATGCATATGGCTATTTGAAGGCGGAAAAGGGGATTCACCGGCTTGTGCGGATCTCGCCGTTTGACGCGGCAGGCCGCCGTCATACGTCGTTTGTCTCATGTGAAGTGACACCGGAACTCGACGACGATATCAATATTGACGTCCGTCCGGAGGACATCAAGATGGAAGTCTTCCGCTCCAGCGGCGCCGGCGGCCAGCACATTAATAAAACGTCATCGGCGGTCCGGCTGATTCATCTCCCGACCGGCATTGTCGTCAGTTGCCAGTCGGAACGTTCGCAGTTCCAGAATCGCGATCAGGCGATGAAGATGTTAAAATCACGTTTATACCAGCTGGAGGAAGAAAAACGTGAAGCGGAAAAAGCCGCCCTCCATGGCGAACAGAAAGATATTGGCTGGGGCAGCCAGATCCGTTCCTACGTTTTTCATCCTTATTCAATGGTGAAGGATCACCGCACTAATGTGGAGGTCGGCGATGTTAATCGTGTGATGGACGGCGATATCGATCCGTTCATCGACGCTTATTTGCGAAAAAAGATTTCATGAGTGAACAAAAAGAGCGCTGCGGCGCTCTTTTTTACTGGAAAATGTGCCGAGCGCGGGAATAAAACTGCTAAGCGCGGAATTAAGTGCGGCGAGCGCGGGAATAAAGCAGCTAAGCGTGGAATTAAGTGCGGCGAGCGCGGGAATAAAGCAGCTAAGCGCGGAATTGAATAGTGCCGCGCCCCAGGATGAGCCCTCGCATGCCGCTTCTCTTGCAACGATTTTTTAAAATGTCCAGGCTGTTGACCGTTGTTTTGCAATTCAAATGTAATATTTTTCTTAAGGAAGCGCCCTCTGCCTAATGGTATAATTAAATTTGATATGAATAAATGAAATGCCGTTCGTTGGAATCGCCTTTTTGATGTTTCTACGTACGGATTCCATGTTAATGCGCGAAAGATATTATTCAGTCAGCTGAATCCGGACAAAGACTAATGGGGGAAAATGGTTCATGGAAGATATGATCGTGATGCAAAATGTCTGGAAGGCTTATCCGAACGGGGTCATGGCGCTGAACGGTATCGACCTGACGGTAAAAAAGGGCGAGTTTGTCTATATTGTCGGTCCGAGCGGTGCCGGGAAGTCGACGTTCATTAAAATGATTTTCCGCGAGTTGAAACCGACGAGGGGAAAAATCATCGTCAATCATAAGAATATTGCTACTCTTCGCGAACGTCAGGTTCCCTACTTCCGCCGCAAAATCGGCGTTGTTTTTCAGGATTTTCGCCTGCTTCCGAAACTGACGGTCTTCGAGAATGTAGCGTTTGCTCTCGAAGTGATCGAGGAGCCGCCGCGCACTATCAAGAAACGGGTAATGGAAGTGCTCGATCTTGTCGGCCTGAGGCACAAAGCGCACTCGTTTCCGAATCAGCTTTCCGGCGGCGAGCAGCAACGGGTGTCGATTGCCCGCTCGATTTGTAATCGGCCGCCGGTGCTGATTGCCGATGAACCGACGGGAAACTTGGATCCCGATACGTCCTGGCAGATTATGGATGTATTCAAACGGATTAACGAACAAGGGACGACCGTCGTCATGGCAACGCACAATCGTACCATTGTCAACACGATTAAGCATCGGGTTATTGCGCTGGAAGGCGGAATGGTCATTCGCGATGAAGAGGAGGGCACTTACGGTTATGAAGCTTAGAACAATGCGCCGGCATGCCCGGGAGGGTGTTCGGAGTCTCGGGCGCAACGGCTGGATGACCTTTGCCTCGGTGAGCGCCGTGACGGTTTCGCTTGTCTTAGTCGGCATGTTCCTGATGGTGATGTTTAATCTGAATAAAATTGCCGGAGACATTGAAAAAGATGTCGAGGTTCGCGTCTATGTCGATCAATCGGCGACAAAAGCCGATCAGAATCAGATGGAGCGCAGTTTGAAAGAGATCGATAACGTGGCCTCCGTGCATTATCAGTCTAAAACCGAGGGACTGAATCACCTGATGAAAAGCCTCGGCAGCGATCGCAGTACATTCAATGATATCAAAAAAGAGAATCCGCTGCCGAATGCCTTTATCCTAAAAACTGCACGTCCGGAACAGACGATTAAAGTCGCATCCGAAGTCCGCGGTCTGCCGCACGTCTCGGACGTCAGATACGGCAAGGGCACGGTGGAGAAACTATTTCATTTCGTTAATATTGCCCGCAACATCGGCCTCGTGCTGATCGCCGGACTGATTTTTACATCGGTATTCCTGATTGCCAATACAATTAAGCTGACGATTATTGCCCGGCATCGTGAGATTGAAATCATGAAACTCGTCGGCGCCACGAATGCGTTCGTCCGCTGGCCCTATTTTATCGAAGGATTGATTATGGGCCTAATGGGGTCGGTGATTCCGGTGCTTCTTGTCGTTGTGGTTTATCATTTTGCTTATTATAATCTCGGCGGGAACCTCTCGCAGATGTTCATTAGTCTCATTCCGTACCGAACGATGACGACGAATTTGAGTTTGTTGCTCATCGGCATCGGCGCGGTCATCGGCGTTTGGGGCAGTTTAAATTCGGTACGCAAATTTCTGAAAATCTAAAAGTCCTTCCTCCGACCAAAGCGATTTTTCTGCAATGACGAGACATCGCAGCGACGTTGGGGTATCATAATCTGTAAAGTCTGTTTCCGCTGCCGAAGGTGTCTCCGGCAAGGGACGCTACATATGGAGGAGGAAAAATGCCGATGAAAAGATTCAGCGGTAAGCTGGTCGCGTTCCTGATGGCGATGTCGTTGATCGTCGGGGCGGCCGGTTCGTTTGCTTTTGTCAGATTGACCGGCATCGGGCAAACGGCTGCCAGTTCATCTAAGGTCGAGACGGTTACGGCCGGATCCGGATCTGCTAGTGAAACGGCTAAAATCAAGGCAATTCACGATTTGATTGAGAAAGATTATTATAAAAAAATCAGCAGTGATCGGTTGTATAACGGAGCCATCCAGGGGATGGTCGATGCGTTGAATGATCCGTTTTCCAGCTATATGAGTGCGAAAACGGCGTCGGATTTTACCGAGTCGCTTTCTTCGTCGTTTGAAGGTATCGGCGCGGAGGTGCAGATGGTCGGTAACAAAGTCACGATTGTCTCGCCGATAAAGGGATCACCGGCCGAGAAAGCCGGATTGCAGCCGAATGATCAGATTACGGCAATTGATGGCAAGTCGACCGATGGGTTGGATATCAATCAGGCCGTCAATAAAATTCGCGGTAAAAAGGGAACGACCGTCCGCATCAGTATCAAACGGCCGGGTTCGAGCGATGTCAAAGTGTATACGATTAAACGCGATACGATCCCGATCCGCACAGTGGACAGCCGGATGATCCGACAGAACGGTCGGTCGATCGGTTACATCGCGGTGACCCAATTCAATGAAAAAACCGATCGTGAATTTTCTCAGGCACTGCGGTCGCTGGAAGAAAAAAACATGCAAGGACTCATCATTGACGTCCGTGGTAATCCGGGCGGCTATCTGCAGGCTGTTGAAAAAATGGCGAATCAAATCATTCCGAAAGGCAAACCGATTGTGCAGATTGAAGATCGTGCTGGTCGGAAGCAGCCCTTTTACACTGATCTGAAAAAGAAAAAAGCTTATCCGATTGTTGGCTTAATTGATGGCGGCAGCGCTTCGGCATCGGAAATATTGGCCGGCGCGCTGAAACAGGCGGGCGGCTATCCGCTGGTGGGACTGAAATCGTTCGGTAAAGGGACCGTACAACAGGCGGTTGAACTTTCCGATAAGAGCGAGCTGAAGCTGACGACGGATAAGTGGCTGACCCCTAACGGTAACTGGATTCATAAGAAAGGAATTCAACCGACGGTAAGCGTCCGGCAGCCAGCTTATTTCTATGCCTCGCCGATTACGCTGAAAAAGGGTCAGACGCTGAAGTACGATCAGAACCAATCGACGATCGGCGACGCTCAGAAAATGCTGGAAGCAGCCGGTTTCGATCCGAAGCGCACAGACGGCTATTTCAGCCGGGAAACGGAACAGGCCGTCAAGGCGTTTCAAAGGGCAAAGAAGCTGACGGTGACGGGAACGGTCGATCAGAAAACGGCGAATGCGCTGCAAGCTGCAACATTGCAGGCCGTTCGCAATCAAAAAAATGATCGGCAACTACACGCGGCGGTTCGCGCCGTTGAGCAGGCCATTGACTGAAGACGTAAGAAAAGGAGACGTGTCCATCGCGTCCGACGAGTTGTCGGCCGGATCGGCGGGCGGTCTCTTTTTTTTATTGAAGACAAGTTGCGTAGTCAAAAGTTAAAATATAGCGTTTATGACCGTCTTGCGGCAGTCGTTATTCGTATTGCGGTCGGCGATCATGATCTCGCTATCGATACGCTTTTCTGCCCTTAGTACGTATGACTGCCACTTTTGACGTGTGTGTTCCCGTCTCCGGCGCATGTCAATCCATTTCCGGCGCGGTCTCCGTCTTCAACACTTGTCATCCCGCTGCGCGTCTGCCGCATTGCTGCCGATCATCCCTGTCTCTTATACACATCTCCGAGCCCACGAGACCCTAAGACATCT
>UQRJ01000039.1 GCA_900543345.1 uncultured Sporolactobacillus sp.
CGAGATGTCTTAGGGTCTCGTGGGCTCGGAGATGTGTATAAGAGACAGCCGCCAGATCGCTCAACGTTTGTTGATAACGACGAAGGGCCTGCATAATCGGTGAGGATCCCTGATAAATATAGTCGATCGACGTCACGTTCGCCGGGAAAACAGGCGTTTGCGGCAGATAGGCAAGCCGGAACGCCTTCGCGTGGCGGATCTCGCCGCTCTCGGCCGAATCACGTCCGGCAATCACGTCAAGCAGCGACGATTTTCCTGTCCCGTTCACCCCGATCAAACCGATCCGATCGCCTGTGGCTATCGAAAAATCAATATGATCGAAAAGTGTCCGATCGCCGTATGTTTTAGATAATCCTGCTACATCAAGAACGCTCAAATCCAATCACCCTATTTAAAAATAGTATACCGCCCGCAGATCGCCCACCGGCAGGCAAGCCTAAAGTCATCCGACTGTTTCTGGATTGACAACACGAATCATCCATTGCACGATTAGTATAATCAATCCTTTTCGGAAAGTAAGTGAAATCATGTCGTCCGAGGTCCCCGGAACTTTTTCCCATCGAGCGGCGCAGAGAAAGCGGGAGCTTGCTCCCTATCAATATTACGCCAAACCTCCGCAGCCTACAAAAAAAAGGCGACGCCGACCGCGTCGGCCGAAACGAATCGTTATGCTGCTTATTCTGCTTGTTCTGATCGGCGGTTCGTTCGGTTTTTATAAATGGAATGCCTACAAACCGGACAATCATTTCCGGAACCTCGACGCGATCGGGGCCAAGCAAAGCGCGCAGAAGTCAGGAACGTTCAATGCACTGCTGATCGGCTCTGATGCGCGGAAGGGCCAGCATGTCAGTCATACGGACACGATCCTGCTTGTGCACGCCGATCTGAACCGGCATCGCTATAACGTGCTCAGTATACCGCGGGACACCCGGGTCATGCTCGATGGATACGGTTACACGAAGCTGACCAGCGTGCAGTATGTTTCGCAGCTGAAAAGCGGCACGAAGCAGGGGACGCTCGATGCCGTCAAGGCCGTCTCACAGCTAACCGGCGTGCCGATTAATTATTACGCGGAAACCGATTATAAAGGAATGCAGAATCTTGTCGATGCAGTCGGCGGCATCACCATGAAGCTGCCGTTCGATGTCACACTGACCCACGCCTGGTATCGGGAGAATCAGGGGAAGACGTTCAAAGCCGGCACTTATCAATTAAACGGGCGAATGGTGACTGAAATCACTCGTGAACGCTACTCTTTGCCCGGTACCGACTTCGGACGGCAGAAATTGCAACAAGCCGCCCTGCTCGGCATCGCCCGCAAGGCAATGGATGCGAAAAATGTGGCCAAGCTTCCGGCGTTGATTCGTTCGGCGTCGAAATTTCTCGTGGCCACCAATATGAAAACCGACGATATGATCAGCATCGGCGTCGCGCTGAAAAATAATTTTCAACCAGCCAAACAAATTATCTACCACCAAGTGAAAGGTGAAAGCACAAAAATGTACGACGATGTTTTACAGGCCGCCAACTATGAGATCATTCTCGACCGGCAGCAACTGAAAACGATCATCGCCAACTATTTTAAGGAGTCGGAATGATCGACTTCCCGGCTGAGGCCGTACTTTCTTCCCATAGACTTTTTGCTCAGCTATTCCCCGCTCCAACTTTCGTGCGGCGGGACGCGGATCGTTCGGCACGATCGACCACTTTCAACCAACTTGTACAAAAATGATGATAGGGTTCGATTGATTTTCCCTGCACAAGGATGGATCTAATCGCGGAAAAGTCATTGTTTTTCTTAAGTGCCAAGATTAATTGAACCATTGTCTGAGACAGCTTGTTTCGCAAATGAGCCGCCAATTGGCGGAACCATGCGCCTTTGAACGTTGCCAGCAGATCCGGCCGGTAGTCGTCGAGCAGGCTGAGAAAAGCTTCGCAGCGCAAGCCGACGGATTTTCTCGACCAAGTCAAGGCATTGATGCCATCGATAAAATCGCCGATGTCGCTTTCAACAGGGGCAGTCAGCGCCACCGAATAGCGGCCGACAAGCAGCAGGCGGCGAAATGAGTCGTCCGGTTGCCGGGAAAACAGTTTCTTCAGATAGTTCAGCTGGACACGCAGGCGATTGCGTGCCTGACTAAGCGGCAGATCCGGCATGAACGCGTCGATCAGCGTATCGCGTTTGACCGTGCCGTGATTAAGGGCGAGAAAAAGCAGAATTTCCTGAGCATTTCGTTTTTTTCAGTCGGCAGCGATCTTTCTGCCATTCCAGAAGAGCTCCGTTTTCCCGCTCAGCAGCCGCAGCGAAAGCACGTGACGATGTACGGTCCTTTTTCGCAGCGCCTCTTCAATTATCCGATGAAATAGGCGGATATCTTCCCGATTCCCAGGGATGAGAAACGACGGCGACCGGTCGCCGTTAATAAAGCGACGGATTGTTTCGGCCGCCTCCTGCGGCTGATCAAGCGGTACGAGCGAAGAAGCATCAGCAACGACAACTGAACGACCATTCGGCGCATAGCTGCTTAGAATCATCGACAATGGCGGAGGAAAGACAGGATCGTACTCACCGTTGATAAACAGGATCGGGATCGACAGCCGCTTCAAGGCGACAATCGGGCTGAAATCGTCATTACGATTATTATGCAGCATCTGCTTCCGAATAGCCGCCGTCATGGCAGTCTGACGGACGCAGCGCAAGGCACGGATTACCGTGCGTGCCTTGGAAAGCGTCACCGGATGCAGACTTTCCAAGAGATATTTCTTTTCAAAGAGCTGCGGATCAAGAGTAAGCAGTTGCATCTTGATCATTTCTTCGCGGCTGTAACTCTGCCTGCCAATCGATAGCGGAATGGAGACGGCTGTCAGTGAATCAATTCGTCCCGGCATGCGACGGGCAAAAGCACAGGCAAGAAACGCTCCGTATCGGCAGCCGATCAGATGAACATGGGACAATTGCAGATCGTCGAGCAGCCCTTTCAGTTCATCGCTCAGCCGATCAAGCGACGGTTCATCCCGCTCCGATCCACTTTGTCCATGACCGGGCAGATCGTAAGTCAGAATTGAAAAATCCTGCCGCAGATAAGGGAGCACTCGCTCCCACATGCGCTTATCCAAGCCGAGATCGTGAATAAATACCAGCGTCGGCTGTCGCTTGTTCCTTCGCTCCAGGCAATAGTGCATTTGAAGTCCGTTAAATGTAAAAGACGGCATGGCGATTGCTCCCCTCTTATCCGTTCAACATCCATTCGTTGTTCATTTCACCGTGCAATTTAATCAGTTGTTCATCGCAGAAACCATCGTAAGGTTCGACGGCTCGGCCCACCTGCAGGATGTCACGCATCATGTCGTTTTGCCCGGCCGCTTCCAATTGAGGAAGCAGCGACTGCAGCACACGTGACAGTTCCGATTCAATCCGGTCGGCCAGCTCGAAAATCCAATCGCCGCGAAACGTGGAAAAATGAGTCGGATTATATTGCCGCAGCAGACAGGCAAATTGATCGGCCGACTCGCAGAGATGCTCCCGATTAATCGAAAAGTGCCTGAGGGCGTGTAAATAATCCCCCAGATCACTTTCCACTTCCGCGTTAACCGTGATAGTGCCTTCGCCGATCAGCAGCACATCGTAAACATTGACATCGTGAAAACCATGAAAAATTTGATTCAGATGATTGATTTCGACACGTAAATAATTTCGCGCCTGCAGCGGCGGCAAATTGCTCAGAAACGTCCGGATCAGCTGCTGACGCGAAGCCTTTCCGCCGTGAAGAATCAGAAACAGCAGCAGTTCTTTGGCGCTGCGTTGATTCCACTTGCCTTCAACGGTTACGCCGTTCCACAAAACCTGCACGCTATCCATGACATTCATCCGCAGTACATGGCGCTGTGAAGAAAGCGCCTGAAAACCGGCCGTTAACACCTGTCGTAAATCATTGAGGAATTCTTGATAGATGGGTCGGACGCTCGGGCGTCTCCGATCACGATCAAGAAAACGGCCGATTAATCCGGCCGTCTGTTCCGGTTGTTCAAAAGCCGGGTAATGGCCGCACTCAGCCACGGTGAGGAAGTGGTTGCCGGGAAAGAACGCGGCATTGATCGCCGCCAGCGATGCAGGAAAAATCGGATCACGATTACCATGCAGAACCAACGTTGGAACGGCAAATGAAGGCATAATTTTACTCAGCTGGAACTGCGAGGGGGCAAAATATGCCCGCGCGGCCGCGACCGTGTGGCGGACCGTCGCGGCAGAAATCCGGCGGACGGTTTTCTCCAGATATTTTTCTGCCGCCGCAGTCGGGTGGCAGAAGCTGTCCACCAGCACTTTCCGAATCAACAAACGGCGGTCGATATCCAGTAATTGAGCGACCAGCGTGAAAAAATGCTTAAAAGCGTCGTCTTCAAAATAAAATTTTGTCGCTATCAGTACGAGCGAAGCTGCATTCCGTGGATGTTTTCTCGCAAAAGCAAAGGCAATATTGCCGCCAACGCCACTGCCGATCAGGTGAACACGTTCGATTTGCAGTTGCTGCAGCAGATCGCCTATCTTTTCTGCCTCGCCTGCTATCGTGATCGGCCGATCGCCCGCCGGCGACAGGCCGTGGCCGGTCAGATCGCAAACAATGAGATTGAACATCGGTTCGAGATAGGGAATGACTTTCGACCATTCGGACGAATCGGTTAACAGTCCGTGAAGTAATAGCAGCGTCGGACGCGATTGATCGTAGAAGCGAGCGACACAATGGAGCGGATCGTTAATTATCTGTACTCTTGTCATCTTAATTTCCCCCTCTTCTTTATCCAGCAAGGCCGGCCGAGCCAATGCTGAAACGGTAATGTAATGCCGCGGATGATAGACTAAGATTATCATTTGAACCCGGCACTCCCGGGCTGCTAGTCATTGTTAAACAACGGGTGACCGAAATGGAAAAACATCACGGACCGAAACATTATGTTTTTTATCTATACCCTGAAGGGCATGAAAGCCATCAGCGGCCGCTCGTCTATTTCAGCATGATTGTCTCAAGCAATATCGATTTAGCGGTGCGAAAGTTTTCAGTGCTTTATCATGCGGCATACAGCGGCATGTTGAAAGTATCCGAACATAAATATCAGGTTTTTTTTATTAAGGGAACAAAAACAGCGGCCGAGGAACTCATGTACATCGTCATTGAAGATGAAAAACCGCTGAATGTTTTATGAATCCTGTTAAACGATTTTGTCGAGCCGCTCAGATTTTTGCACCGGCATTGCTTCGTGGGAGTGATCGGCGCCCTTTTATTGCAACCGCCGCTTTCATTCATGAAATCATCTGATCGGTCAACGGTTCGCCGTTTGTTTGCCATTGGTATACCGGCGTATCGGCGACAAGCTGTTTAAGCAGCCCAATCAGGGTTTTCATTTGCCCCGGCTTCACCGGCCAAAACTGGACAAAGTCGATCAAGCGGATGACGGCGCCGACTTTCCCCATTTTTACCAGCCGATTATCAATCGACGGCCGAACCAAGCGAATCTCCTGGAGCGGAAGGGCTTCCGACTTGCTCAGACCGGTACGAAACAGCGACAGCGGGAACGCCATCGCCCGGCCATGTTTGATGCTAATGAGTACATGCCGTTCTTCGGCATCCTTTTCATCTCCGATCGGATCGCCGAAAACAGCAATCGTCCGATCTTTATCCGCCTCCAATTTGCCTTCCATCATCATCCCCCAGCCATAAAAAATGATGTACATGCTGTAAAGATCGAAAAAAGCCTTTTTCAGCGCATGGCGATTATAGACATAAAGCCGGGCACTACGGTAGTCGTCGGCAATGTCGACCAGATAATCATGATGGCGAATGATGTATTTACCGTCCAGTTGCGATATGGTAGAATGACTTTGTTCTAATACATTCCCGTAACCGCCGTAAATATGTATAGTCATATTTGCAGGACGATCAGGTTTGTTTTTTATACAATGAAATTCGTCGGCAAACATATTCATCAGCGTCGCAGAATCCGTCTGTACCTCAATGAGATGTTCGCCGATGTTCGTGTATTTTTTATGCATTGAAATAACCTCCCCCTATCGTTCGTTGAATAGACGTCGTTTGCCGAAGCAGTCAGGTCGCGCTGCCTGCCTCATCCGTCGATGGTGATCACTTCATTCAGCAACGAAAATTAACAAGACAAGAAGCATCAACAAATTTATTGTGAGAAGAAGTCGTCGCGTATTTCTTCTCTTTTTCTTTTACCTCCTTTCTTCCTATTCAGATAGTTATAGGATGATATTTCCATCTGTGTGTCTTATCTTACTATCCATTTCGTTACACAAACATTACACGTAAAAATGATTTTTCAGCTGATCGACTCGAATCAAACTCTTTTTCCTTCGTCATCGGCAATCAAACCGGTTTTCTCAAAGCACGGTTCGACTGGGCCTTTCGATGCAGCGCTTTCTTCACTGAAGCTTTGACTCATCATTTAAAATACAGTTTCGTCAGTGACCTTCATCACGAAACAGTATACAAACTTCATCTGTACAGAATCTGAACTGTACCCTATCAAACGTTTTCTACCATTTTTACTGTTCCGCCGCAATTTCCGTTTTTATCTACGGGTCCTCTTTTTGTACGCGCGTTTGTAACGGTCTTGTTACGCCGCATTTCGTATGATGCACCTGAACCTTAAAAAGTGGACGGACACTATCACGCAGGTCCCTGAAGGTCGGATGGAGGAACTTCGATGAAGAAAACACTCGGTTTAAAAGAAATTTATCAGATCCTGCGCAAAAAATTGTGGCTGATTGTCGCCGTCACCGCTCTTTTCGCGCTGATCGGCGCATTGGCCACGCATTATTTCATGACGCCAGTTTATAAGGCGTCGACACGTATTCTCGTCAATCAGTCCGGTGGCAAAGCATTGTATGACTCCAATGAATTGCAGACCAATGTCCAGCTTGTCAACACGTACAGCGAACTGATCAACGATCCGTCCATCTTAAAACAGGTCATTAAGGAAGAACAGTTGGCTCTTTCTCCCGACGCATTGCAAGGCATGCTGACTGTCGACACAAATGAAAACTCACAGATTTTCACAATTACCGTTTCATCCGGCAACCCGGCCGAGTCGGTGAAAATAGTCAACGGCATTGCCCGTGTCTTCCGCCAAGATGTGCAAAAAACAATGAACGTCAATAATGTTCACTTACTGGCACCGGCAACATTGGAAACCAGCCGCTACCCGGTATCGCCCGACATTAGAAAGAACGTGATCATCGCCGTCGCACTCGGTCTGTTGCTGTCGATCGGCTTTGCCTTTCTGCTTGAGTACCTCGATAATACCGTCAAATCCGAAGAAGACATCCAAGAGCGAGCGCATCTGCCGGTCCTCGGCGTCATCGGTCACGCCCATGGTGCAGCCTATTCGGCGACCAGCACTGATCGGCTGCCGCACGCCGAATCACTGACATCTGTCCGGACGGGCGGCAAACAGAGCAGGGGGTCTGCCTTATGAAATTTATGCGAAAAAGCGCTAACTCGGCGCATCTGCGTATTGAAAATTTTGAAAAGGATTATCTACTTGCCGAGCAATATCGGACACTGCGGACCAACTTAGCGTTTTCAAAAGCCGGCGGCGGAATGAAAACATATCTGGTAACATCGGCGGAGCCGCGCGTCGGGAAGTCGACGACGGCCGTTAATCTGGCCATCGTGATGGCACAACAGGGGAAAAACGTTTTGCTCATCGACGGTGATATTCGCAAACCGTCGCTTCATGAAGCGTTTCAGTCGGTCAATCGGAAAGGGCTGACCAATCTCCTGACCGGTCAGGGGCAATTCGGACAGATGATCCGCACGACGAACATCGACCGACTCAAGTTAATGACGAGCGGCCCGGTGTCACCGGATCCTGCCGACTTGCTCAGCTCAGCGCAAATGGAAAGCGTACTCGAACAGGCGGCGCAGACATTCGATCAGGTCGTCATCGATTCACCGCCCGTTTTAGTTGCGGCCGATGCCCAGCTGCTGGCCGACCTGTGCGACGGCGTCCTGCTGGTGGCCAAAAGCCGCTCGACAGAGATCGACAAACTGTGCAAAGCCGCCGAATTATTAGCCAAGGCCCGGGGAAAGCTGCTCGGCGCGGTGCTGAATAATCAGAAAGAAAACAAAATTGAACAATATTATTACCATTATGGCAACTTTCTAACCGAAAAAACAAAGTTCCTCTTGAAGAGGTGAATGGACAATGGCTCTGTCAAGGGCGAATTCGTCCCGTCAACCAGCCGTAAACGTCTCAGAAAGCGCGCCGCTGTCCCCGGCGTCAAGTCATTTTTATTTAACTATGAAACGGCTACTGGATCTGTGCGGGGCGGCCGCCGGACTCCTGATCCTGTCACCGTTGTTACTGTTGATTGCCATTTCGATCAAATTGGCCGATCCCCGGAACCCGGTGTTTTTCGTGCAAACACGGATTGGAAAGGACGGAAAACCATTCCGTATTTATAAATTCCGTTCGATGGTCGTCGATGCAGAAAAGATGTTGGACGGATTGCTTACCCGCAACGATGCCAGCGGCGCCATGTTCAAAATGAAAAACGATCCGCGCGTTACCCGGATCGGCCGTTTTTTACGACGGACCAGTCTGGATGAATTGCCGCAGTTCGTCAACGTTCTGAAAGGAGAAATGAGCCTGGTCGGTCCGCGGCCGCCGCTTCCCCGGGAAGTGGCGAACTATACACGCTACGATCGGCAGCGACTATCGGTCAAGCCCGGCTGCACCGGCCTATGGCAAGTCAGCGGCCGCAATAGCGTCGGATTTAAAACAATGGTCGACATCGATTTGGACTACATCAAACGGCGAAGCCTGTCGCTTGATGTCAAGATCATTTGCAAAACGGTTCTGGTTATGATTCAGTCCAAAAACGCTTACTGAGTGAGGAGGCGATAAAATGAAGATTCTTCATGTTTGCGAATATGTACGGGGCGGCATTACGACCTACTTAAATGAGATCATCCGCTACCAAGTCGGCGCTGCGTCGATTAGCAGCGTCCATATTCTGATGAGCCGATACAATTCCGACCGCCTAAGCGTCGAAGGAGCGCATATCCATTATTACAAATACAAGCGAAACTTGCTGCACGTCTTGCCGGCCATGATCCAAATCGATCGGGCCATCCGAAAAATTCAACCGGATATTATTCATATTCACAGTTCATTCGCCGGCCTGTTTGTCCGTCTCATTTTCTTTTTCCGGAAAAAGCGGCCGAAAATCGTCTACTGTGCCCACGGTTGGTCGTTTCTTATGGACGTCCCGCCGCTACAAAAGAAATGGTATGGCACACTCGAGCGGCTGCTCGCCAGACGGACAGACCGAATTATCGACATTTCGCAACATGAATGGCTCGGATCGCAGGAATACCGGATTCCGAAAGAAAAATCGATCGTCATCCCCAATGGTATCGACAGCCGCTTGCAGCCCGTCCATCCTGTCGAATTGACGCTTGATCCGTCGAAACTCAACTTGCTGTTTGTCGGCCGGTTGGACAGGCAGAAAGGTATCGACATCCTGATCCGCTTTTTCAGTGACTTTCCGATGAAGCACGTCCGACTTTACGTCATCGGCCAAAATGTGCTTGATGCCGATCGGCCGGACATGCTCGATCAGATCATCCCGCTCGGTTGGATTGATCACAGGATCATTGATAACTACTATCGGCAATTCGATGCCGTCATTATCCCATCGAGATGGGAAGGTTTCGGACTGGTCGCCGTCGAAGCAATGAAGAACAAAAAAGCCGTGATTGCCAGCCGTCGCGGCGATCTCCCCGATCTCATCATCCCGGGTGTCAACGGCTGCCTGTTCGACCTTGATTATCCGCGGGAACTGGCGCATATTCTGAGCACCGTCAGCAGGCCCCGTTTGCAGGAAATGGGCGAGCAAGGCTTTAAACTGTTCAAAGCTCGATTTACAAGTGACAAATTAAATCGCCGGCTGCTCGATGTCTATGAACAGTTGGTCGAGACGCGACAGCCGGCCATGCAGCCGGTTACCCAATATGGGGCGAAATAACGATTATCAATACATGAAAAGAGGATTGCAACATGCTGAACAATCTGTTTGAATTCATGACCCTTGCTTTTCCGAAAGCAGGAGTGCAGGTCGGCGTACCACTGACGATTGCGATGTTTTTATTCCTCTTTTCGCTTTATCAGTGTCAATACCAAGTTTTACCGGCATTGTTACACGTTAAAGGATTGGTGTGGTTCTACACTGTCTTCCTCATTTTCGCCTTGCTGGCCTTTATTTTTAATCTTGGGTACATGCCGACGTTCCAACTTACGGCATTTATGGTCATCGTTGCTTCGCCGCTCGCTATCGGTATCGGTCGGTCGATTCGTGCCGAAACGGCAATAAAAATACTGGCCTTCTCTGTCATTATTGTTGGTTTGTATGCTCTGATTCAGCGGTTCTTCAGTATTTTGAATACGTCCATTCCCGGTGTGAGTTATACATTTGGTCAGGATCTGACGGCAAAACCGATTGGTTACGGCATGGCTGCTTCTGGAGACGCACAAAAAATGCCTTCCACCTACCAAAATGGAAATGGATCAGGCCTATTTTATGCCATGGCTATCCCAATTCTGACTTCTTGGACAACTGCAAAAGGAAAGCTGTGGTTATTGAAAACAGTCGCCGTTCTGTGCGGTATCATCGGTCTGCTATTATCCGGCTCACGTTCAATCATCATCCCGTTCGCGTTAATTTTCATTCCTTATTTGATTCTGTGGAAGGGAAAATTAAGTTATCGAAAACAGCTTCTCTTTTTTGCGCTGGTTATGTTTTCAACGGAATTGATTACGATCTACTTGTTAAAAAACCGGAGCGAATTTCTTCAGCAGCTATACACACGATATATTGAGCAGACACTTTCGGACCCTACCGGAGCGGGCCGTACATCGGAATTAAGTGCAGCTATAGAGCAAGCTAGCGCACTAAATTGGCTCCACTTTATTCGTTTTTTACTGATTGGTATGCCGTGGAACCGGGCTATTTACGTCGAAGGTCTCTATTACGCTTTGCAGATATACGGACTTGTTGGTTTTTTGAGCCTGACCGGCGTTTTTATTTCGGCAATCATTTCCATTTATCACTGCAACAAACCAGCATCGATCGGTTTCATCTGCGTCTTTGCTGCTTTTCTCGTTGATGGATCGTTCATGTACCCGCCAGCGATGATGAACTATTTCTTTTTAACCGGGTTGCTAACACAAAGAACATTTCAAGAAAGTGACGAATACGTACAGAACAGCGTTCCGGCTAATCAGCACTTTCGATTGGGAGGTACTTATAAATGAAAGTAGCTATAGTCACTTCTGGTTACATGCCTGTTCCGGCGGCTACGGGAGGCGCAGTTGAGACATTGATCGACAGTCTAGTCGCTAAAAACGAAGAATACGGTCAACTTCATCTGGTAATCTTTAGTATTTATCATCCGCAAGCCGTTGAATGGTCCAGGGGGAAAAAACATACCGACTATATTTTTATTAAAACGCCGTTGCTTTGCAGATGGATCGATCGATCAATTTATGGTGTCGCCAAAATGGCGCTGGGGAGCAGAAAAAGTAAATCTTATCGTTATATCGCACAGCGGCTGCACTATTTGTCTAAAGTTGGCAATTATTTAGCAAAAAAAGATTACGACAAAGTGATCTTGGAAAATCATCCGACATTGTTTATGTTACTGAAAAAGCACCATAACATGGAGAAATACATTGGTAAATACTATTACCACTTGCACAATGAAGTTACCAGTAGTTACGGATGCAAAAGGCAGATCATTCACTGCGAAAAAGTATTGGGCGTCAGTCGCTATATTGATCAGACGTTGAAACAATCTGTTTTCGAATTGCCCGAGCAGAAATTGGATGTCCTGAAAAACGGCATTGATCTATCTCGCTTTTCCGATCCTGCCAATCAACATGCGGCCAATTACCTTCGTCAAACATATGGCATTTTGCCTAGTGAAAAAGTAATTTTATTTACCGGCCGACTGTCGCCTGAGAAGGGCATCAAAGAATTACTTCTTGCCTTTCACCGTCTCCATTTTCCCAATGTTAAACTGGTCGTCGCCGGCGGCTATTTTTACGGCAGTCATATGAGCGGCCGCTATGAACGGACTCTCAAAGAAATTGCTGAGTCGATGAAAGAACGTATTATTTTTACGGGCTTCATCCCTTATCGCCAAATGCCTGCCGTCTATGCCATGGCGGACTTCGCTGTCATCCCTTCGCTGTGGGATGACCCAGCCCCATTAACCGTCATTGAATCAATGGCTTCAGGTCTGCCTTTAATTACGACACAGTCCGGCGGCATACCCGAATATGTTTCAGACAAATGCGCCATTGTTTTACCAAGAGATGGTAAATTGATCGATCGCCTTATCAATTCCATGAAACAATTATTATTGGACCAACAACTCCGCTTGGCCATGTCAAAAGCCGGGCGTAAACAAGCAGAAAAATTTACATCCGACAATTTTTACCAGCATTTTATTGAGGAAATATCTTAATTAAAACTAATGAAACTATAGGGAATTGATTTTATGAAAAAAGCTTTGACGATCACCTTCATATCAAAGTATAGCAATATTTCAATTCAGTTTTTAATTATGTTAGTTCTATCACGCTTACTATCGCCAGCTGAATTCGGAGTGGTTGCCGTGATAAGTATCTTTGTTTCTTTTTTCGGTTTGTTAGGAGATATGGGTATCGGCCCAGCAATCATTCAGTTTAAAAAACTGACGGTTGAAGACATTAATTCGATCTTTAAATTTGTATTAGGCATGGGACTTGTACTAGCCATCGCGTTTTTTTTCTTCTCGTACGCCATTAGTTGGTTCTTTCAAGAAACAATTTATCGCTTAGTTTGTCAAAGTATGTCTATTGCTCTTTTTTTTATGATTGGCTCCATTGTTCCTACTAATTTTCTTTATCGCCATAAAAAATTTAAAGAGGTGGGCTTTTCATCGGTCATTAGCAATATATTCAGCGGCGGTCTAGCCATTTATGCCGCTTATGCCGGTTGGGGGGTCTATGCCCTTGTCTTAAACACGATTGTACAGAGTTGTTTTAACTTTATCTTTTGCTTGATCATGAGTCGTTTATCTTTCATCGGGTATGGCTTCAGTTGGAAACCCATTCGTAATATCTCCAGCTTTTCTTTTTACCAATTTATGTTTAACTTTGTAAACTATATTACTAGAAATATTGATAATTTATTGGTAGGAAAACTTCTTGGTGCCAGAGATCTTGGATTTTACGATCGCGCTTATCGAACCACTATGTATTCATTACAAGGACTAACCTTTGTTATTAATCCGGTTTTACAGCCATTCCTCTCCGATCAAGCATGTTTCAAAGAAAAAATTTACAATCAATATGTAGTAATTATAAAGTATCTCAGCCTAATTGGAGCATTAATCGTGCCAATATGTTTTTTTAATGCTAAAGAGATCATTTTCATTCTATTCGGCAATAAATGGCTCTTAAGTGTCGCTCCCTTCCAGTGGTTATCGTTAAGTATTGGCATACAACTCGTGCTATCAACCATTGGAAGCGTATTTCAAGCAACAGAGAATACAAAATATATGTTCCGGACGGGATTGATTTCATCGATCACTTTTATTGTCCTTTCTCTAACAGGACTAATAGTCAGCGGATCAATAAATGTCCTGTCGGCTTTTATCTCCTTTGGATTTTTAATTAATTTTATACAAAATTTCTATGTATTGATTAAAAAAGTTTTTCAAAAATCATTCATTCGTTTTTTATTACAATTTAAGCTTCCTATAGTCTGTCTCTTATACACATCTGACGCTGCCGACGA
>UQRJ01000040.1 GCA_900543345.1 uncultured Sporolactobacillus sp.
CGAGATGTCTTAGGGTCTCGTGGGCTCGGAGATGTGTATAAGAGACAGAGGCAAGGAGGATGAGAAGAGAAACCGCCGGAGCCGCCGCCGTACCCGCTGCAGCTACCATCCCGAATTGGTAAGCGCTGCCGTTATGCCGAAACAGATACCAGGCGCAGCCGATAATTAAAACAACGCGAACGGACTGTTCGCCGATCTGAGAGACGGCTGTCGGCAGCATGTCCTCTTCTTTTCCCTGGAATCCGCCGCGTAACATGGCAATCGGCGGAACAAAAAGGTAGACGAGAGCTAATGTCCGGATCAGCGGAGCAAGACGACCATCGCCCATCACTTGTGTCAGCGGCAGGGCAAATAGTTCCAAAGCCAAGCAGGCCGGTATACAAATAAGCAGTGAGGCAAACAAGCCGTGGCGCCGTATTTGCCGGTCTTCGTTTCGTTCTCCCGACTCAGCTACGAATTTCGACAGAACGATCGGGAACCCTGTCCCACCGATCGCCGCCGCCAGCGCATAAAAAGGATAGATTTGCTGATAGACATACAGGCCGACATCACCGGCAAAATTCTGAAACGGTATCCGGTAAACGACACTCAAGATTTTAACCAGTAACCCGGCTCCCGCCAGGATGACGGCTCCGCGCCAGATTTTTCCCGATTCATTTCTCGATTCCGGCACGCGACGCCCGCCACCTTAGTTTGAAGTCTATTGTGGATTATATCATAAGTCGACCTCGCCCGGCTTTCGTTATTGAAAAAAGAGGCAGAAATTCCTGCCTCTTTTAAGTACTCGGCCAGCTTCAGTGCTCCATCTGCCGGCCGAGAAAGCCGGCGGCCGTCTCAGCCAGTTTAACTTCCACTTCGCCAATCGCCTCGCCGTCCGAAACCAGCATCACCGTGCCGATCGGATCGCCGCCGGCAATGATCGGTGCGACGACGAATTCTTCTCCTGCCTTGGTATGCCCTTCCGCCAGCGGCTTTCCCCGATCAGTGATGGTCTGCCGAAGTTCCATTGACTTCTCGGGGATTTCAAGAATGCGTCGATCCATGTATTCTTTTTTCGATGCTCCGGCCACGGCAATAATCACATCCCGGTCGCTGATCAGTGCCGTCCGCTGCGAATGATCTGCCAGCGATTCGGCGTATTCTTTGGCAAAATCACCCAATTCGCTTAATGGCGAATATTTTTTCAAAATCACTTCACCGTCATGATCTACAAAGATTTCCAATGGATCCCCTTCACGGATGCGCAATGTGCGACGAATTTCTTTAGGGATCACGACTCGCCCGAGATCATCGATGCGTCGAACAATGCCGGTTGCCTTCATTCAAGGATTGCCTCACTTTCTATGTAGCGGACGTTTGCAATTGCATCGCTGCATAAACATTCCGCCCTTCTTTTCATGATTTCCTTGAATTATTATCCGCGCGCACCGTCAATCTATGCATGATCCGGCAAATTTATCCGGCTTTCTCTGCGGCTCGCTGCATTTTCACAATATTTTTCAGCAGCCGAAGCGCTTTGTCAATCCACTCTGCGCTGCCGCCGCGGCCTTTATTTACCGTCAGTTTCATTTTCTCGCCGGCCGACCCGATGCCGATACCCGGTCCCATCCGGCTGAGCATCTTAAACAGCGCCGCCCGGTCCAATGCTCTCCATCCCGGCTCGGAAAAATAAATCGCCAGTCCGTCCGCCCGCTCTTTGATTTCTGCGATACCCAGTTGTTCTGCCGTCACGCGCAGCTCTGCCACTTGAAACAGCGCCGCGACCTCCGGCGGGTAATCACCGTAACGATCAATCATTTCGTCCTTCAAGTCAGCAACGTCTTGTACATTTTCCACCATTTTAAACCGTTTGTACATATCGATTTTCTGCGTTGAGTCCCGGATATAGCTGTCGGGAATATAAGCATCGGTATCAATCTCGACGGATGATCGATTCGGTTTGGCAGCCGGCTGACCGCTATTTTTCTTCTTAGCGACCGCCTCTTTGAGCATTTGCGTATACATATCGAAACCAACGGAATCGATGAATCCGTGCTGCTGCGCACCGAGCAGGTTGCCGGCTCCGCGGATCGACAGGTCGCGCATCGCGATTTTAAATCCGGACCCCAGTTCGGTAAACTCCTTGATCGCCTGTAGGCGCTTTTCCGCGGCTTCATTCATGATTTTATCGCGCTGATAGGTAAAATACGCGTAAGCCACGCGATTGGAGCGGCCGACACGTCCGCGCAACTGATAAAGCTGTGCCAGCCCCATCCGATCCGCGTCGTAAACAATCAGCGTGTTGACATTCGGTATATCGACACCGGTTTCGATGATCGTTGTGCTGACGAGGACATCGGCCGTGCCGTCGAGGAAATCAATCATTGCCGTCTCCAGTTCCGACTCTTTCATCTGTCCGTGAGCGAAAGCAACTGTCGCATCGGGCACAAGATCGGAGATGATCTTCGCCATCCGCTGAATCGTCTCCACACGATTATAAAGAAAATAGACTTGTCCGCCGCGGGCCATCTCTCGTTCGATGGCCTCGCGGACCAGCATCTCGTTGTATTCGGTGACATAAGTCTGAACCGGGAAACGATTTTCCGGAGGCGTCTCGATGATCGACAGATCTCTGACACCGAGCATCGACATATGCAGTGTACGCGGAATTGGTGTCGCCGTTAATGTCAGGACGTCGATGTTCGCCTTCAATCGCTTGATTTTTTCCTTATGCGATACGCCAAAGCGCTGCTCCTCATCGACAATCAGGAAACCGAGATCCTTGAAACGGACATCCTTCGACAGCAACCGGTGTGTACCGATGACCAGATCAACCGTTCCGGTTCTCAATCCTTTAAGTGTTTCAAGCTGTTCTTTATGCGTACGAAAGCGACTCAAAAGACCGATCGATACCGGGAAATCCTCAAAGCGTTCGCGCGCCGTATCATAGTGTTGTTGAGCCAAAATGGTTGTCGGCACAAGAAAAGCGACTTGTTTACCGTCGGCGATCGCCTTGAATGCGGCACGGAAGGCAACCTCCGTTTTTCCGTAGCCGACATCGCCGCAAAGTAATCGATCCATCGGTTTCTCCTGTTCCATATCGTGTTTAATTTCTTCAATCGCCTGCAGCTGATCGGCAGTCTCTTGATAAGGGAAAGCGGCCTCGAATGCCTGCTGATCCGGTCCGTCGGGCGAAAAAGCATAGCCTCGGCTGGCTTCCCGTTCGGCATACAACTTGATCAGATCATCGGCAATGTCCTGAACGGAAGCCCTCGCTTTCCGTTTGACCTTCTTCCATTCGCCGCCGCCAAGCGAATAGACTTTCGGTTCCTTCCCCTCGGAGCCCACATACTTCTGGACCAGATCAATATGCTCGACGGGGACATAGAGCTTGTCATTCCCTTTATAAATAATTTCCATGTAATCTTTATGCACGCCGTTGACTTCCAGCGTCTTGATGCCGGCATACCGCCCGACACCGTGGTCCACATGGACGACATAATCGCCGACGTTCAGCTCGTTATAATTTTTTAACCGTTCCGCATTGGACAGAGTTTTCGTTTTATGATGGGCTTTTGGCGTTTTCCGGGTAAAAACTTCGGTCTCCGTAATCACCGCCAGCTTCTTAAGCGGCATCTCGAAACCGGACGTCAGTCCGCTGACCATCACGCGAATGTGTCCATATTCGGGCCGCATGTCCGGAGCCGTCGCCTCAACATCGATATCGTAATCAGACAGGACTCGAAATAATCGGTCGGCTCGCGCGCGGTCGGGCGCGAGGAAAACAACCGCAAAACCGCCCTTCATCCAGCGATCCGCTTCACTTTTTAACAAATTGATCTGCCCATGAAAATTTTGCATTGATCGACACGACAGATTTAGTACATTCTGTGGCTGAAATGATCCGCGATAGCGAAGAAACAGTGACAGGAAAAGTAGCGGTTGTGCCAAAGTATCGGTCAGATCCACCCAGCTCCTCGAAAGCGGAACGTCGGCGGGAAGCCGGCCGTGCTGCAGCATTTCCACCTGCCATTCGGCTTCTTCACGATCAAGTTGTTCGGCCGTCTCTTGGATTCGGCTGATTTCATCGAAAATAATCAAGGCATCCCGCGGTAAATAATCCGTAATGACCGCCGGCCGTCGATAGAACAGCGCTGTATATTTTGCAATATTCTGAAAGATATCGTGCTGCTTCAGCGTCTCGATTTCACCGCTGATTGTCTCGCTGAGCCGCGCCTGGACGTCGGGGTCGCCGACTTTTTTCAACGTCGTCGATAAGGCCGCTTGCAGACCGGAAACCGCTCGATCGTAACCCTCATGATATAGCAACAGTTCGCGCGCCGGACCAATGACCGGTGATTCCCGGAGCTGTTCTAGCGAGCGCTGCGTTTCACTATCGAAATAACGGACGGAGTCGACTTCATCGTCGAAAAGCTCGATCCGCAGCGGATGCGCTTCGGTCAACGGAAACACATCGATAATACCGCCGCGGATGCTGAACTGACCGGGGCCGGACACCATCGCTTCCCGCTCGTAACCCATCGCTGTCAGCTTAACGGCGAGCTGGTCCGGCACAAGCCGTCCGCCGATTTTAAAACGAATTAAGCTCGCCGTCCACCAGTATAACGGCGGCAGCAGCCGCTTCAAACCGGCAATTGGCATCACGATCAGGCACTTGCGTCCTTCAGCCAACTGATTCAGAACCTCGATCCGCTGCGACAATAATTCCGGACTGGATATGGCCAGGTCCGAGGCAATCAGGTCATTTACCGGATAGAGAAATAATTCCTGCGGACTGACCAGATCGGACAAATCATCGTAGAGTTTCTGTCCCTGATATAAATTATGAGTGACGGCTACTACCGCCTGCTGCCGCCGACGATACAGGGCGGCAATCCATAACGCCTTGGCGCTTCCGGTCAGTCCGGAGACGAGCTGGTGCCTCATGCCCCCGGCATAACCGTCCAGTACCGTACCAATTTCGTCTGTTTTCCCTTCAAAAAACGTGCTCAAGCCTGACATGAGCAAACCTCACTTTCTTGAAATCCAACCACACAAAAAGCGCTTTGGCCGACCGTCAAAGCCGCAATCACTTCGTATCGCCGAACGGATGACGGTCGTCCCGATGGTTTCCTCATCATCCTGTTTCAGCGTTTCGTATTGTACTTGTTCATCACGAGCGAAAAAGGCTGCGCCAACCACAGGGCGGCGGCATCGGCGGCTCTGCACACCGCATTATCGATCAATTCGCGTTCCGCCGGCGAAAAGCCGTGCAGGACATGACTGATCACCGCGCGCTGCGTGTGCTGCGGACGGCCGACGCCGATTTTAATCCGCGCGAATGTCTCCGTCCCCAAACTGCGAATCACCGATTTCATACCGTTATGGCCGCCCGAGGTGCCCTTCGCCCGCAGACGGATCTTGCCGACCGGGAGATCGATATCGTCGTGAATCACCAGCAAATCATCCGGCGCCAGTTTGTAAAAATGCACAAGCGGGCCGACCGCTTCTCCCGAAGCATTCATATAAGTGAGCGGTTTCATGAGTAGAACGGCCTCCGCGCCGATCCGCCCCTTACCGATCAGTGCATTAAATTTACTGCGTTCCAGCTTGATTCGGTAGTGTTCCGCTAATCTGTCAATGACTTCAAACCCTATATTATGCCGCGTATGGGCGTATTCAGAACCCGGATTCCCCAAACCGACGATCAATTTCACGCCATTCATCCTCTTCATTTTCGCATTCGAACCGCTCATTATAAAAAAGGCGTAACCGAAATCGTTACGCCCCCTTTTCATCCTGTTCGGCAGTCATTTGCTTGACGAATTATTCAGCTGCCGGGGTGCTCTCCTCGGACGCTGCCGGTGCCGCCGGCTCCGACGCTTCTTGACCGCCGTAAGCAACCGAAACAATGACGTCTTCCGGATCGCCGACGATTTCATAATTTTTGTCCGGCGCAAGATCTTTGATCCGCAGGCTGTCGCCGACTTTCATCGTCGATACATCGACGGCAATCGTACTCGGCAGATTAGCAGGCAGTGCGTGCACCCTCAGTTCGGAAAGCTGATTGGTAACAACGACTCCTCCGACTTCGATGTCTTTTACACCCTTCAAAGCAACAGGAACAACCGCGTCGATCGCTTCGTTGACATTGATTTGCAGGAAGTCAATATGCTGAATGCTCCCCTTTAGGTGATCGTACTGAAGTTCGTGCGCCATGACCGTATAATGTTTCTGATTATCAACGTTCAGGTTGATGACGGCGTTTTTGCCCTCTTTGCTGAATACCTTCCTCAGTTCATTAGCCGCAACGGAAACCGATGCGTTCTGCACGGTTTTCCCGTAAATGACAGCCGGAATCTTCCCTTCAAGTCTAAGTTTTTTAGTGACCGATCGTTTTGAGTCGTCGCGAACGGCCGCATTCAATGTTGCCATATGTTGCACATCCTTTCACAGCTTTGTTTACTCTTAATCCTATCATCTGTCCGGTGGTTAAGTAAAAAGACGGCTAACCGACAATTTCTCGTGGATACGAATAATCGCTTCGCCGATTAGCGGCGCAACGGACAGCTGAACAATTTTATCGATTTTCTTTTCCTCAGGCAACTGGATCGTGTTGGTCACAACCAGCTCGCTAATCGGCGAATGCTGAATCCGCTCGATAGCAGGACCCGACAGAACCGGGTGCGTACAGCAAGCATACACCTTTTTTGCGCCTCGCTCAACCAGAGCGTTTGCCGCCATCGTGATGGTTCCGGCTGTATCGATGATATCGTCGACGATGATCGCTGTTTTGCCCTGAATGTCGCCGATGATATTCATCACTTCGGCCACGTTCGGACGCGGGCGACGTTTATCAATAATCGCGATCGGCGCTTTCAGCCGATCGGCCATCTTCCGCGCCCGAGTAACGCCACCGTGATCGGGCGATACGACCACGACGTCATTGATCGCTTTACTCATAAAATATTCGGCTAATGTCGGAACGCCAAGTAACTGATCGACCGGAATATCAAAGAATCCTTGAATCTGCGGTGCATGGAGATCCATCGTCAAAATCCGCGAGGCGCCCGCCGTCTCCAGCAGATTCGCTACCAGTTTGGCAGTAATCGGTTCGCGCGCCCTGGCCTTGCGATCCTGACGCGCATAACCATAATAAGGCATGACGACATTAATCGATTTTGCCGATGCTCTCTTCAATGCATCGATCATAATCAGCAGCTCCATCAGATGTTTGTTGACCGGTGCACACGTCGACTGAATGACATACACTTCGCAACCGCGAATGCTCTCTTCAATGCTGATCTGAATTTCGCCGTCGCTGAAAGTCGAAATTAGGCACTTCCCAAGCTGGATGCCGATATGCCCGGCGATTTGCCTGGCAAGATCGGGATTGGAATTAAGGCTGAACACTTTCAAGTTCGGATCTAAATAGCTGGCCATGCCGACCACTCACTCCCACTTAATGGTTTGCTCGATAATTTAATTTAAGCGCATATTTTTCCTTGTTTGTTTGTCTGGAACGAGCAATCGCCATTGCATCCGCGTTAACAGATTCGGTAATCGTCGATCCGGCGGCGATAAAAGCGCCGTCCCCGATCGTGACAGGAGCAACTAGGTTGGCATTGCAGCCGATAAAAGCGTCGTCCCCGATCGTCGTCTGAAATTTATTTTTCCCGTCATAATTGACTGTAATCGTTCCGCAACCCATGTTTACATGCTTCCCCAGGACGGCATCGCCGATATAGGTCAGATGAGATGCTTTGCTTCCGGTGCCGATTTCCGCTTTTTTTACTTCAACAAAATTACCGACCCGCGCTTCATCATGAATCTTAGAAAGCGGACGAATATGAGCGAACGGCCCAATCTGAACCCGATCGCCGATCCAGCTATTATCAAGCACCGACTGTTCGATCCGGCTGTCCGCACCGATTCGGCAATTGCGGATCCGGCTGTTCGGACCGATCGTGCATGCCTCGCCGATACTCGTATCTCCTTCGACAATGGTTCCCGGATAGATCACCGTATCGCCGCCGATCGTGCAATCCGCGGACAGATAAGTCGTCAGTGGGTCAATCAGCGTTACGCCGCGCTTCATATGCGCGCGGTTGATCCGCCGGCGCATCAGTTTCTCCGCCTCGGCCAGCTGAATCCGGTCGTTAACGCCAACCGTCTCCTCGACATGCCGCGTCCGGCAGGCCAGAACTTTCTTCCCATCTTTAATCAGCAGCCCGATCACATCGGGAAGGTAATACTCGCCTTGAGCATTATTGTTACCCACCCTGCGGAGCATTTCAAACAGCAGACGGTTATTGAAACTATAGATACCGGTATTGATTTCCTTTATCTTTTTCTCTTCATCGGTAGCGTCCTTATCCTCGATAATTCCCGCAAGATCGCCGGAACCCGAAAAACGGATAACCCTGCCGTACCCGGCCGGATTATCCAAATCAGCGGTCAATACGGCCGCCGCCGCCTGATTCTTTTCCTGAAAATTAATCAGCTTTTCAATCGTTTCCGCAGTGATCAGCGGTGTGTCGCCATAGAGTACGACGGTTGTTCCATCCTTATCGTCCAGTTGAGGCGCCGCCTGAAGCACGGCGTGTGCCGTCCCCAGCTGTTGCTTTTGAAGCACGCATTCGGCATCGGATCCGACGCAAGAACGAACGTCGTCCGCCCCATATCCGATAATGACAAAGGCCTTGGAAAAACGGGCCTTGCGGATTTCATCCACTACATAACGGATCATCGGTTTTCCGCATACCGGATGCAGAACTTTATACAATTTCGACTTCATCCTGGTACCCTTTCCGGCCGCCAAGACAACCGCATATCGATTTGACATGATTATCCCCCATCGTAAGCTTTGCATCCTTTATGACTATAGCTTAAACAAAAACCTTTTTCAAGGTAAAAAAGCAAGGGGGACGGCGCAAGCGATCGCGCGCTTAGTCGGGAAATCGGGCGATGTAAAAAGGAACCGCTTTACGGTTCCCTCCGCCGATCGATTATGATGCGCCGGCCCGCTCGAACGACGGCGAGGCGGCACAGGCATGCCGATATTCGTTTAGAATTGCCGATTGAATTTTTTCACGCGAGGCCGATGTGATCGGATGGGCAATATCCCTGAACTCTCCTTCCGGCGTCCGCTTGCTGGGCATCGCAACAAACAATCCGTTGTTTCCGTCGATCACACGGATATCGTGTACAACAAATTCTTTATCGATCGTCATCGAAGCAATCGCCCGCATCCGGCCGTCCGTGTGAACCAGTCGCAGCCTGACATCCGTAATTTCCATTTTTCAGGCACCATCCTTTTTGTGAATTACGAAACTCCGTATTACAGAATTTCAACACAAAAAGTGGAATTCCTGCCGCCGAGCAGCAAACAGCGAAACTTTTCACCCATTTATTTCCTTTAGGCCCGGCTCCGGGCTGCTTCCTGCGCGCGGAGCAGAGCAACGACATTGCCCTCCTCCATAATCAGCCGACCTTCCTCTTCATTGATCGACAGTTTTAAGAGCGACGTATAGTGGTCCACTAGCTTCGGCCGCGGCTCCTGTTTTTCCACAAAAACAGCCGTACCGGCAACCGACGCACCGAACTCGTGAACCATGTTCATCATGCCTTTCATTGTCCCGCCGGCTTTCATAAAATCGTCAATAATCAGGACGTGGGCACTCGGCTTCAGGCTGCGCCGGGGCAGGACCATCGTCTGTATCCGTTGTGATGATCCGGAAATATAGTTG
The DNA here is from genome assembly GCA_900543345.1 of uncultured Sporolactobacillus sp. GTDB lineage: Bacteria > Bacillota > Bacilli > Bacillales > Sporolactobacillaceae > Sporolactobacillus. The sequence goes on from UQRJ01000040.1 coordinate 9,729, forward strand.
ATGCTGACGGTCGAGCCTTCAGTGACCTTGCTGCTCTTACGGGCAACGACGACTGGGACGCTCCGCTGCGAGGCGACGGCGTACGCAAGTGGAATGCCCTTGGTCTCCATCGTCATAATCACGTCGATGGGTTTTTCACTGTAAACCGATGCAATGAGCCGGCCAATCGACTGTACGACATCGGGAAGGCCGAGAATATCGGTCATATATAAATAACCGCCGGGAAGCAGGCGGCCGCGATCGGTCATCTGCTGCTTCAAGCCGTCAAGCAATCGCCGGGCCTCCGCCAGGCTCATACAGGGCTGAAAGCTCACACCGCCGGCTGCACCGGCAAGTGTTCGGAGTTTACCGATTCCCCGCGATTCAAAATTTTCTTTGATAATTGAAAGATCTTCGCTGATTGAGGATTTAGCCGACTCATAAAGGTCGGAAAAATACGAGAGCGAAACGATCTGATACGGATGCCGCAGCAAATAGGCAGTCATATCCACCAATCTGCTACTTCGCCTCATTTTCATAGCCATCCTCCAAATCCGAATATTTTAAAGCTATATTACACCATTATTCGGATTCGGGCAAGAGGGTGACGCGTGGTACGGACAGGCAGCAAAAACCGCTTTACCATACCCCTGCATGCCGTTGAGCAGTCGTGGCAGGCGCGATTCATTTCGGGTCAGCGCAAAAACTGTCGGCCCGCTGCCGCTCATCAAAACCCCTTCGGCTCCGATGAGACGCAGTTGCCGTTTGATCCTTGCAATTTCAGGTACCGTCCTCATTGTGACGGGCTCCAATGCATTGCCGAGCAAGCGGCAAACGGCCGGAAAATCGGAACGACGAATTGCGGCAACCATGGCGTCGACATTGGGATGCAGCGGCGTTTCTCCATTCCATGCCCGGTAGATCGCAGCCGTCGAAACAGAAACATCCGGTTTGACGAGAATAACCCAACACGGCGGGAAGCCGGGAAGTTGCTCAATACATTCACCGCGGCCGGTTGCCAGCGCCGTGCCGCCTTTCAAACAGAAAACGACGTCCGAACCGATTTGTTCGGCAATCGACCGCATGTCCCGATCCTGCATGCCGAGCGACCATAATCGATTCAGCGCACGGATTGTTGCCGCCGCATCGCTGCTTCCCCCGGCGAGCCCGGCCGCCACCGGAATTTTCTTCTGGATATCGATGTGCACGCCGCGGTGAATGCCGTACGTTTCTTTGATCAGCCATGCGGCCCGGTAAGCAAGATTATGTTCATCTTCCGGTACAAAGGGGGCCGAAGCATGCAGAACAATCCGGTCCTCCCTCAGATCGCTACATTCCAGCCGGTCCGTCAGATCGACTGTCGTCATCACCATCCGAACTTCATGATAGCCGTCGGCCCGCTTCTTCAGTACATCGAGTGAAAGATTGATTTTTGCGGGCGCTTTTTCCATCACTTTCAACGCTGTCTCAAGTCCTTCGTTTTTGATCTCATCATATAGGGAAAACCCACCGATTGGCAAGTGCTGATCGTCTTTTTCATCACTAACAAGAGGGACCCGCCGTACTGGCAGGCCCCTCTTGTTGCGCTCAATCATTCAGTTTTTTCGGAGCCGGCCATTTGCTGTTGCGCTTTCTCAACGGCGCGTCGCACCATGTTCCCCGCATCGCGGGCACGGATGCCGCCCCATCCTTCTCGTTGCACTGTATCATAAAATCCCAGCTCTTTTGCAAGTTCCAGCTTGAACGCCTCGGACATGATACCCTTCCGCCTGCTCATAGCTCGCAACTCCCTTCAATGGTCGAGCATCGTTAGCGTATGCATATGACTCCCGCTCTATACAAAAGCACGGAAACGTGTTAAAATAAGCAGCGATGAAAGGGGTTTCAAACAGCACAAACGCGCATCGTCGCTTCCTCGCCAAGAGGCATACAAAAATGCGCGTATCCGCTCATTCATTCTTCTTTTAAAGGCGTTTACTGGCCGCTTGCCATTTCTTCTGCAAAGGTGAGTTCTACAGAGTCCGTTAAGACGTCTGTGTAGCTGTATGAGACGCGGTCATAAGCGTTCGAATTTTTGTCGAGGCGCACGATGAACACCGACGGATAGGTTCCTTCCAGAACACCGCTGCGTTGAATCGTCTTGCGTCTCCCACCGTTTGCTTTCACCGTTAGGCGGCTTCCGACACGTAAATCCAACGTGCCCTTGATATCAGCAATGGTTTTTCCCATCTCGACCAATCCACCTCACTTAAGCTTAAGTATATCACAAAGCCTGAAAAAAAGCAAATAAGATAAATTGTACCAGGAACTCAAGAACATTGTCAATGTTTTTGCTAATATTTTTATTTAGTATGTGTTGATGGAAAAAATTTAATGCGTCGATTGGCTCATTCCGACGGGAAGGGCAGGCCGGTACGCAGCATCCCGCGGCTTTCCACACCGCCGAGGCCGCCCGTTCCGCTGAGGGTATTGCGCAGGACTTCCCAGACATTGATACTGCTCATAAATGAGGTAAAACTGATCTTCGCGACAAGATACACTGGGTCAAGGGCGTGAATGTTGACCCGATCCGGCGAACTGGCGAAATTGGCGCCGGCGCGGATCAACCGTTCGAAGTTGGACTGACAGGCACCGGCAAAGATGACCATTTGATCGAGGCTCGGCCAGCGGTAGCGAACTTCTTTAACCGTTCGGACGAAATGGCCGGAATGACGATACGCCTTGATCTCATCTGCCGTCCCTTTATTTTTCATAAATGCGTCGTGGCCGGTCAACACAAGAATGTCCGGTCGGATATTGCCGACAAGATCGGGAACGCGTTCGGGCATCTCCGCTTCCGCCATATATTTTCCAATGACTGGGACGCGGAGCTTGTCATAAACGATCAGGCATTTTCTTAGATAAAACGGATCGCCATCGATATGCAGCACACGTCCGGGCATTTCAAAATAAGCGTTTTCCGCCCGATACCCGCTCGTGGCCGTATATTCGCGTGCAAGTCGCATCCGCCGATAGTCTTGCCGGAACAGTTTCAGCGATGCCGCTTCACGTTGCTGCACATGTTGTTCGTATTTTTCCCGCTCGTCGTCGCTGACTGGCACCAGGTCCTCGAGCGGGGCATCGGCAAGCAGCCGCAGATCGTGGCCGGCCAGTTCCGCCCACTTTCCTTCAGGATCAATGCTCACGACGCGAAACGGCAAATCGCACTGATAGGAACGCCGCGCGACCAGGTCACCCGTCTGTATGACCATCGCTCTCCCCTCTTTCCGAAAGCACCCGATGTGTCCGAAAATCGGAGCCATCCTTACCATCCTATGGGCAATGCCGAGCAATTATGCCATCCACCGCTTTACGGTGCGAACTTTTTTCCTTTTGCCCGCCCGGCCAAGCCGTAAAAAAACAAATCGACCAGATAGACACGGCTGGTTTCATTCACCTTTAGCGCTGTCTCCTTTTCCGTAAAGGCGCGGATGACCGCTTGGACATATTGCAAAATGATCGTCTCCGGCAATTCGGGATTGACATAACCTTCGGCCTTGCCTTGACGAATCAGTTGCAGGATCAGTTGTTCCACTCGTTTCATATACCCGCTGTTGGCAAATTTAACATACCGGGGATCGGAAAAATATAACTTTTTAAAATAATCTTCATTAAAAACTTTTTTCTGCCGGATCGAATAGTCAAGCAGTTCTTCAATTTTTTGTGGAAAAGGGATCGACTTTGTCAGCAAATCATGAAAAAACACATAAGCCTGTTCGATGAAATCGTAGGCGATCACGCGCAAGAGTTCGTCCTTATTCCCAAAATATTTATAAATCGTCACCGGCGAAACGTGCGCCGCTTCAGCAATGTCTTTCATGGTCACTTTCTCGATGCTGTAGCGATTGAACAAATCGAACGCCGCCTGTTTAATCTGGCGTTTCTTTTTTTCCGTGCGTTTCTGATAACCGTCCACGCTATCACGACTCCATTCTGCTTCCGTTATCGTCATTTTAGCACATTTACATTTTGAATATAATCTGTCTCTTATACACATCTGACGCTGCCGACGAATAGC
>UQRJ01000041.1 GCA_900543345.1 uncultured Sporolactobacillus sp.
TATTCGTCGGCAGCGTCAGATGTGTATAAGAGACAGTCCCATAGCGAGGGATTGGCAAGGGCAGAAGTGATTTATCTGGCGGTCGGCACGCCGCAACGTCTGGATGGATCGGCCAATCTTGACTATGTCAAACAAGCGGCGCACGATGTGGCTCGGCGGATCGCGCGGCGGGTCGTCGTCGTGATTAAAAGTACCGTACCGGTCGGGACTCACGAATGGGTGAGAGAGCTGATCGAAGGAACAGTGAAAAGCGGCATTCACGTGGAAGTGGTTTCCAATCCGGAGTTTCTGCGTGAAGGCTCGGCGGTACACGATACGTTCCACGGCGATCGGATTGTCATCGGAGCGGATCATCCGGATGCTGCCGAAACGATGGAAAAAATTAATGCGCCATTTGCTATGCCGATTTTGCAAACGGATCCGGCCAGTGCCGAGATGATTAAATACGCGTCGAATGCGTTTCTGGCGACTAAAATCAGTTTCATTAACGAGATCGCCAATTTGTGCGACGCGCTCGGCGCGAATGTCGAAGAAGTGGCTAGGGGCATGGGACTTGATCGGCGAATCGGCAGTGCCTTTCTCAGAGCCGGCATCGGATACGGCGGCTCGTGTTTTCCGAAAGATACGAATGCACTGGTACAACTGGCTGGCAATCACCATCATCCATTCCATCTACTGAAAGCGGTCATCGAAGTCAATCATCATCAACAGCTGCTGATGTTTGAAAAGCTGAAGGCGCGCTTCGGTTCGTTGAAAGGAAAAAAAGTGGCAGTGCTTGGCTTAGCTTTCAAACCGAATACGGACGATATGCGCGAGTCGCCGGCACTGGTCATGATACCTGAGCTATTGAAGCTCGGCGCACATGTGACGGCCTACGATCCGGTTGCTGCGCAGCGAGCTGCACAGCAACTCGATCCGGCGGTCCGGACCACGCAAGACGTCGCCGAGGCGCTGAGTGGAGCGGATTGCGCCGTCATCATTACCGACTGGCCGGATATCCGCAAAATGAATCCGGAGACTTATATACGGCTAATGAAGCAGCCGATTATTTTCGACGGTCGGAACTGTTATGATTTGAATGTTGTTCGCAGGCAGCCGCTCGAATATTATTCGGTCGGTCGGCCAAGTCATATCCCGGAGACAATCCGTTGAGCGCGGAGAATTTACTATGAAGATTCTCTTTTTTGTCGGCACATTTCCAAAACTTTCTCAGACCTTTATTTTGAATCAAATCACCGGAATGATCGACGCCGGCCACGACGTCAAAGTTCTGGCCAAATACCCGGCGAATGAGCAAAAGGTACACGACGATGTCCATCGTTACGGGTTGATGAAACGGGTTATTTATTATGGCGGGCCGCATGCCAGGGGCCGGCTTGGCAAGTGTTTCGATTTTGCGACGAGTCTTTCCGGAATTCCGGCGGTACGCCGCAGCGGACTTCGCTTTCGGCAGCTGCTGCATGCGCCGAATCTGATCCTGCTTGCGCGCACGTTGCGGCAAGTCGATCTGACGGATCGGGATGTTGTGATTGCGCATTTCGGCCCGAATGGTTTGCTCGCTTGGCGATGCATGCGAATGGGTCTGCTCAGCGGCCGACTACTAACCGCTTTTCATGGTTACGATATGCTGCGCTATGTATCGGATCACGGCCTCCATTGCTATGATGAACTTTTCAAAGCGCCGGTGACATTGTTGCCGATCAGCGAGTTCTGGAAGGGTCGGTTAATGGCTATGGGAGCCGATCCGGATCGCCTGATCGTTCATCATATGGGTGTAGATCCGGAAAAATTTTCAGCAAGTTTTCATCAGCCGGGAGACCGGTTCCGTCTCGTTTCTGCTGCTCGTTTTGTGGAAAAAAAAGGACTGGCCTACGCGATCGCCGCTGTTGCCGCGCTCGCAGGCCGCGGTGTGCATCTCCGTTACGACATTGCCGGTGACGGACCGCTTCGCGCAGCACTCCAGCAGCAAATTGCCGACCTTCACATGCAGGATCATGTCCACCTTGTCGGCTGGAAAACGCAAGACGAGTGGATTGCAATGATGCGGGATGCCGATATCGTTCTTGCGCCGAGTGTAACGGCGGAAAACGGCGATATGGAGGGCATTCCCGTGCAGCTGATGGAAGCGATGGCGATGGAAAAAGTTGTGATTTCTACCGTACACAGCGGCATTCCGGAACTGATCGCCAGCGGGGTAAACGGATGGCTTGTGCGGGAAAAGGATGCGGACGAACTGGCCGCCGCAATTGAGCGGGTCATTCACGCCTCGGATCATTGTCGCAAACTGGCACGCCGGGCGCGCCGTACTGTCGAGGATCATTTTAATATTCATTTGTTGAATCGGCAGCTGGGTACGCTCATTGAGAGGGACGGTGCGCGTGAATTCATTCCTTAAACGATTACTTGCTTTCTCCGTCGGTCCGGCTGGCGGGGCTGCGATTTCGCTTATCACGGTCCCGTTAACGACGTATTTCGTGTCTCCGGAAGAATACGGCAAAGCAGGGATGTTTATTCTGTTTCAAACGCTGTTTGCCACATTCCTTTATCTGGGTATCGATCAGGCTTACGCTCGGGAATACAATGAAACGGACGATCACGAGGGATTGTTCCGACAGTCGTTGCTGATACCGCTCGCGGGCGCTGTTATTTTTTTCTTGATCTCGTGTGCCTTTCTTCCGCTTGTGTCGAAGCTGCTGTTCGGAAGCGCCGACTATCGATTGCCGGCTGCCATGCTCGGGATTGTTCTTGTCTTCATGGTGATTGAGCGGTTTATTCTGTTGTCGATTCGGATGGACGAGAAGGCACTCGAATATTCTTTCTTTAATATTCTGATTAAATTGATTGTGCTGGCCGCAACGCTATTTTTCGTTTTACTGATTCGTCGCGATTTTCTTGCCGTTGTTTATTCAACAGTCCTCGGGCAGGCCGCCGGCGACACGTGGCTGATCTGCAAATATCATCGGCTGTTTCATTTTGCCGGTTTTCGGCCCGATAAGCGATTGATCCGCCGGTTGCTGACCTTCGGCGTCCCAATCATGGTGGCCGCGTCGATCGCCGCTTTTCTGAATTCAACCGGCCGGCTGGCACTCCGGTTGTGGAGCAGCTTTTATGAAATCGGTATATTCACGGCATCGATGAAAATAGCGGCAGTATTGTCCGTTGTCCAATCCGGCTTTACTAATTTCTGGGTGCCGACAGCTTATCGCTGGTATAGTCAAAAACACCCGATTGGCAATTTTCGCCTGGTCAGCGATGCAGTATTGCTCGTGATGTCCGCACTGTTCATGTTTGTACTGATTTTTAAAAATCTAATCGTCTTTGTGCTCTCGCCGGATTACGGTCGATCTGTCTATCTGGTCGGTTTTCTCTGCTTGCAGCCGGTCATGTACACGATCAGCGAAACGACGACGCTTGGCATTGTTTTTTCGCGGAAAAGTTATTTAAACATTTGGGTCAGTCTTGCTTCGACGATCCCCTGTCTGATTCTGAACGCGCTGCTGGTTCCGCGGTGGGGTGCAGTCGGTGCGGCCCTTTCGACCGGTGCGGCTTATCTCGTGTTTTTCTGGGGAAGAAGTTATTTTTCTAATTTGAACTGGACCGGATTTCCACTTGGACGGCATGTGCTCATTAGTCTGATTTTATTTGCCGCGGCTCTCGTTAATGCTTGGCCGCTTCCGTATATTGCGGCGCTGAATGTGGGCATACTAATTGTGATACTCCTAATGCAGGCGGGGACGATCCGACGCATCTTTTTCTACTTACCGTTCGGTCGGAAAAAGAAACAGACATCGTCCAGTTAAGGCGCCATTGCTGTGTTTTTTCCGATTGATTGCCGGTTTTTAGCGGACATCTTTACACAACCTTCATAATATCAACATAAAAGCTCTATAAAGTCCCTTTATAATCGAAGACAGCAAGCGGATCAAGCAGCAGGGAAAGAGGAGTGGTTTTCGTGAATGCGGAAAAACAGATAAAAATATACGGTGGGACTTCGATGATACATCAACCGACCGCCCTGCCGGACGGTATCGGCGGCTATCTTCGCGTGAAGAGAGGGGCAGATATCGTCTTGTCGGCGGTGGGGCTTGTGCTTGCTGCCCCGATCATTGTGATTTTCTCGATCCTGATTGTGCTGGAGACACCGGGTTCTCCTTTTTATATTCAGAAGCGTGTGGGGAAAAATGGGAAACCGTTTAATTTGATCAAATTACGTTCGATGTATAAGGATGCCGAGAAGGGCGGAGCGCAATGGGCCGAGACATCTGATCCGCGGGTCACGAAAATCGGCCGTCTTATTCGCCGGACGCGGATCGACGAATTGCCGCAACTGTTTTGCGTACTCAAAGGGGACATGTCGCTGATTGGTCCCCGGCCGGAGCGTCCGTTTTTTACGGAAAAATTCGATCATGAGATTCCCGGTTTTAAGCAGCGCTTGCTTGTCCGCCCGGGACTGACGGGATGGGCGCAGGTGAACGGGGGATATGATCTGTCGCCGGCGGAAAAACTGACCTATGATTTGTATTATATCCGCCACCTGTCGCCGCGGATGGAAGGAACGATTTTATTGAAAACGGTCAGGGTACTGTTGACCGGAGAAGGCGCACGTTGATTCAAGGAGGGGATCCGGCCGTGGCAAAAGTGATTGTCACCGGAGGAGCGGGATTTATCGGCTCACATGTCGTTGAAGCCCTGTTGCAGGAAAACTATGATGTATCCGTCATTGACAACTTTTCAAGCGGACATCCGGAAAATATTGCCGGGCTTCCCGTGCATATGTATATCGGGGATGTGACCGATCCGGGCATTATCAATCTGGTTCAATCGATCAAGCCGGATTTTCTGATCCATTTGGCCGCACAGATCAGTGTGGCACAGTCGGTGGCCGATCCGCTGTTTGACGAACAAACCAATGTCAAGGGCTCGCTTAACATGATTCAGGCGGCGCGTCTCATTGGTTTGCGGAAAATTATTTTTTCATCGTCGGCGGCGGTATATGGTAATCCGCGCGAGTTACCGGTGACCGAGAAGCATCCGACCGATCCGGAATCGCCGTACGGGTTAACCAAATTAACGGTGGAAAATTATTTGCGTTTATTTCATAAATTTTACGGCGTGCCCTATGGAATCCTGCGCTTCAGCAATGTGTATGGACCGCGCCAAGATGCGGCGGGAGAAGGCGGCGTTGTTTCCATTTTCGCCGATCGGATTCGCAAGGGGACGGAACCGACGATTTACGGCGACGGCAAACAGACACGTGATTTTATTTATGTTAAAGATGTTGCTTCGGCGGTCGTTCACGCACTAAAGCCGAAGGAAAGTTTCTGTGTCAATGTGTCGTCGTGTTCGTCCGTGACAATCAACGAATTGTTTCGGATCATGAAAAGGGTTTCCAATTCCGACCTCGGCGTCATCTATGGACCTGTTCGAAAAGGAGATATCCGCGACAGTATTTTGTCCAACGAGGCGGCGAAACGGATTCTGGGTTGGGAACCAAAAGAAGAATTGGCCGAGGGATTGCGGCGGACGATCGGGCGTCCCCGTACTGAAAAGCACGCCATCGGCTGAATTGATAGAAGAGAAGCGCCGATTGAGGAGAGAACAAAATGATCGAAAGCAAACGGACGATCCCGGCCATTGTGGTCGGATTTGCCGCATTACTTGCTGGTTTTTGCGGCATTTGCAGTCTCCCTTTCGGACCGCTGCAGATTGTTTTCGCAGTGATCTGGCTTTGGGCGACCATCGCGTTCGCGTTATTCGTCCGAGTGCGGGGGACCGAGAGAAAGCTGATGGAGGGGGCCATGTACGTTTTCGTGGCTTCAACATTTTTAAATCAGCTATTTCTAAATTTGTCTACGCCTTTTTTTACATTGTTTCCATATCGGGTCATGTTTCTGGTTTGTTTGGCGGTTTTTCTTGTCAGCGCAATTAAAAGTGGCGTCCCCGGCCGCCTGTGGCAGGCGCTGCAGGCTAAATCGTCCGTGTATTTTTTGCTTTGCTGGCTTGGCTATGCGGCGGTATCGCTGATTTGGTCCTGGTCGGTTATGGATGGGATCAAATCATTTTTTCTCCTTTTTTTAGGCATCGTTTTTGTATTGATGGCCGTGTTTATTTTTACCGATCTGGGGCGATTGCGTGTCTACGCGAATATCTGGATGGTCATGACGTTGCTCTTGCTTGCTTTCGGATTGGTGAACGTCGTCGCCCACGTGCAATTACTGACTTCGTCGCTGTATGGCGGCCCGGTATACAAGCTTGGTTTTCCGACAGCGGTCTTTATCAACCAAAACGATTTTGCGGCTTTCTTGTCCGTCGCTTTCTTTTTTTATCTGGCTTATGCGAAGAATAATTTTCATAAGCCGTTCGGGCCGACTGCACTGCTGCCGGCGGGTCTGTCGCTGCTGTTGATTTTTCTGACGCAGTCCCGCGCCAGCTTGCTGGGCATTTTTGCCGGCTTGCTGGTTTATGGGTTTTTATTATTGCCGAATCGGTTTAAAAAACCGGTATTGTGGGCAGGAGGGGTAGTGCTGGTCGCCGGTTTGATGCTGGCGATGCCGAAGCTGATCGGGAAAATGAACACATTTTTCAATCCGCCCGCTGGTTATTCACCCAATGCGGTACCGACTTCGAACAGTGTTCGCGTGCGTTTACTACAGAATACGGCGCACTACCTCATCGATTCATATGGATTCGGTGTCGGTCCGGGCAATCTTTCCTATTATCTGGAAAGAGAACCTTTTTATGATACAAATGGTATCTTCGAGGTGCACAACTGGATTGCTGAGATCTTCGGAAACTTTGGGATCCTGATCGGCACCGGTTATCTGCTAATGTACAGCGGCTTATTCGTGAGCCTGTATCGACTCTATCGATTGCGGGCGGGACGCCTCGGCCGTCAGCTGATTGAAACTTGTATGACAGCGCAGGCAGCCTTTCTCGTCTCGAGTATCAGCCCCAGCTCGGTCAGCAATTTGTATTTTCACTGGGTTTTTCTCGGCTTTGTGATTTGTTCGGTATCCGTGTTGAAAAATCGAGCGGCAGGATATCGGTTCGAAGCGAATGAAGGAGGAGCGTCATGGACATCGTGCGAAGCATGGCCAAAAGAGCAAAAAAGTTTATCTGGTTAATCTGCATTGTGCCGCTGGTGCTCGGTGCGGCGGGTTGGCTGGTACCGGTAGGAAAAATGCCGGCCGGCTATCAGTCTTCGGCGACCCTGTCGGTTGGCAATTACGGTGATCCGCTATTTGACGATAGTGAACGGGTCGTTACTTATTTAACAAATGCGCCTTTTTACCAAAAGGAGTTGCCGGAGCTCTGGTCGTCGCAGGGTGAAAATCTATTCCGTCAGCTGGATGTTTCGCCGCTGAAGGGCGATCTGATTCAGCTAACTTATACGGGGACTTCGGAAGCAGATGCCGTCCAAACGGTCAATCGAATTGCCGATGCCTTTCTTCGTGAGGACAACGGCCGCTATAAAGAGCGGACGAATGTCATTGATCAATCACTCCGCACGCTGGAGAACATGAAAAGTAAATCGCAGAATACCGTGGATCGCCAGCGAATGTTATATAAACTGCGGTCGGATAAACTGAAACTGCATCCGGCTGAAGTCGTGGAGCGGGCAGATGCGACTTCCGGTGGCGGCGGCGCATTTACACCGAAAAAAAGAGCCGTTCTCGGTGTGTTGATCGGGTTAACGCTTGTTTTTGCCATCATCGCGTTGCCGGAATTTGTCCGCGATGACAGGAGGCGCCAGAATGAGCCCGAGCGAACCTGAAGTCTCCGTGATTATGCCGGCTTACAATGCTCACCGGACAATCAAGGCGGCGATTGAATCCGTCCGCCGTCAGACATTTACCGACTGGGAATTGGTCATTGTCGACGACTGCTCTTCAGATGGGACGCGCGACCTTTTAAAAGACGCTGCATCAGCAGATCCCCGTCTCCGTCTTTTCTTCTCGGATCGGAACAGGGGGGCGGCTCATGCCCGCAATACCGCCCTCGATCTTGCCTCCGGGCGGTATGTTGCTTTTCTGGACAGTGACGACCGCTGGAAGCCGGAAAAATTGCAAAAACAGCTGCAATTCATGAAAACGCATCGGTATGCGTTCACCTTTACGGGATATGAATACATGCGAGCCGACGGGACGATCGTCGGGAAGTATATCCGCGCACCGCGACGCGTCGGTTATCGGGATATGCTGAAAAACACCATTGTCGGCTGCCTGACAGTCATGATCGACCGCGAACTGACCGGGCCGTTGCATATGCCGGACTTGCGTTCACGCCAGGACCTGGCTACCTGGCTTGCTTTGCTGAAACGGGGATTTATCGCTTACGGGTTAAATGAAAACCTGGCGGAATACCGGCTTAGCGGTCAGCAATCGGTATCGGGAAATAAATGGAATTCCGCCCGTAAGACATGGTACGTGTATCGGCGGATCGAACATCTCCCGTTTATTCCTTCCTGCTGGTATTTTTTTCACTATGCGGCCAATGCCGTGCGCAAACGTTTATAGAAAAGCAAGAAGAGTTATCATTGTGAGGGGATGCGGAAGGATGAAAAAAAAGATTCATGTGATCGTCGCGGCAGCGAAATGGTCCGGTGATCGTTTGAAATATCGGCGTCATCGTCTTGCCGAGTTTCTCAACCGGCAGCAAGATACCGAGGAAGTATTCTGGCTTTGTCCGTCGCCTGATTTTTCCGACCCCGGCTTTGACTATCTGTCCGGCGGGATCGCCCAGTGGGCGCTGCAGGATCTCCTTCCATACCGGCCGTTTCGTTTTTGCCGGTTTATCGATTTCTTTTATCGTAAAAAGTTGTCGTTTTTCCAATTTCAGTTGCAACATTTGATCGGTCATTATCGCTTTTTTCTTTGGTATACATGTCCGGTTTTTCCGCTTCTGGCCGAACGGTTTCCATGGGATCGGATCATCTACGATTGCAGTGATTTATGGACCGCGTCGATCAGCGGCGACCGTTCTCTGGCAAACCGATTGCGGCGCCTGACCATCGCCCGTGCCCAGCAGCGGATCGTCGCGCATGCCGATACGATTTTCTGCACTTCGGACGATCTTCATCGCCAGATTGCCGAATCGGTTGGGCCGGAAAAGGCGACCCATATTTTTACGATTGAAAACGGCGTTGATTATGATTTGTTCCAAAGGCGTGCGCGAGCGGCACAAGTACTGCCCGACCGATTCAACGGCACAATTCTCGGTTATGTCGGCGGTATTAAAGATAAACTGGATTTTGAACTGATCCGTCAGGCAGCCCGGATTAAAAAAGACTGGCTGTTTCTATTTGTCGGTCCCGACCGGACCGGTACGGGCAGTACATTCAAACGCATGCTTGCCGAGGAGGATAATGTACTCTGGACAGGCAGTGTCGATCCGGAGGAAGTCCCGAATTATGTTAATCTGCTGGATATCGGCATCATGCCTTATAAGGCCTCGCCCTATAATCAAGCGGTTTTCCCACTCAAATTGTTTGAATTTCTTGCTGCCGGAAAGCCGGCGATCGGCGTTAATTTGCCGTCGACGACGAAATACGCGGCGGACGGCGTTTACATCTCGCTGGAGGGATCGGACGCGGAGACGTTTATTTACGCTTGCAGCGAACTGGAAGGGCTGAAAGGCCATGCGGATTTGGTTGCGGTACGAAAAAATTTAGCGAAAACGAAAGATTGGCACACTCTGTTTCGGCAGATGCTCGACCGGACCGAAAGAAAGAAGCAAAATGATCGGGAGTCGGCATTGCAGTAAACTCCGAAGCGGGAACACCGTTTAGTGGAATCGAAATTGAACGGATGGAACGCGACTGCAGGTCCCGGGGGAGAGGAAGCCGATGATGCAGTGAATCGATGTAAAAGATTCCTTAAGACGCCAGCGATAGTGATCGTGCCGGTCGCCGCTGTCTACCAGCGATCGGTCCGCAAGTCGCCGTACAGATGTGCCAATGCGGTGGAGCATGACCAAGCCAGGCGATGAGTTAAATCGACCAGCGTAAGGCGTAAGTGATGCTTGGCGCCGGTGTCGATATCGATTTTTCCTTGACCGACCCAAATTGTGCCGGGTACAGCGCCGAGACGGACAGTCGGGGTGTGTCCGAAGACAACAATCCGGCTGCAGCGCAAATCCGCGGAGAGGAACGGTTCGCGAATCGTTGTGCAATCCTGAATGGTCTGCTTTGCCAAATCCACACCGGGCCGCACGCCGGCGTGGACGAAAAGATAATTTTTTTCTTCCGCATTATACCAAGGCAGCCCGCGTACAAAAGCATAGCTTGGGTGCTTGATCGATTGTTGCTGTTGATCGCGAAGCCAATCAATTTCTTTGTTTCCGACGATAGCCCGCGCACCTTGGCGACAGAGCCTTTCAACGGCGGTCAGGGTGGACCAGGTCCCCGGTACGGTGTCGATATAATCGCCGAGCAAGTAGAGCCGGTCTGTGCCGGGCCGATAATGAGCTGTTTTCAATAATTTGATCATTCCCGCAAGATGGCCGTGAATATCCGAGATCGCCAGGATCCGCGGACGGCCGGATGCATAGGCACTCTTATAGCTTTGCCGCATTATAGATACAGACTCCGTTCATTTACCCTTTACAGGCTATTCTACCATTCTTCCGAACACAATCCACCATGAGGAAAAAAGAAAATCAGACGCTGCGACAAGATTCCCTGGCCGATGTCTTTGAGAAGAAAAGCGGCCAAGGTTGAATTTTCAATGAATTTTTTTCATCTTGACTTCGCTTAACTTCCAGATATAATGAATATAGATTTTTGCGCATAAAAGAAAAAACCGCTGGGAGAGCGGGCTTTGATACTTGCCTGACCCCGGCGGTCCGCCGCTGTTTCTGTTATTCCCCCGTTTGCAGAATATACCGGAAAGGTCGTGAGGATAGGGTTGGCGGATAAGCTGAAATTGTACGGCTTTAATAATCTCACGAAGGCACTCAGTTTCAATATCTACGACGTGTGTTATGCGAAGAGCGAACGTGAGCAGCGGGACTACATTTCCTACATCGATGAACAGTACAATTCAGAGCGGCTGACCCATATCCTTTGTAAGGTCACTGAGATGATCGGCGCGCAGGTGCTGAATATCAGCAAACAGGACTACGAGCCGCAGGGAGCCAGTGTGGCAATTCTGATTGCCGAGCAGGCGTTTCCGGAAGAGCAGATCGATCGCTCCTGCAACCGCGGTCGAATCGGGCGCGAAACCGTGGTCGGTCATCTTGATAAGAGCCATGTGACCGTTCATTCCTATCCTGAATTCTATCCCGGCAATGCGATTGCAACGTTCCGAGTCGATATCGATGTGGCCACCTGCGGCACGATATCGCCGCTAAATACGCTAAATTATCTGATCGGCAGTTTCGATTCCGATATTATCACGGCCGATTATCGCGTGCGCGGCTTTACGCGCGACATGCGGGGAAAAAAACTGTTTATGGATCGGCCGATGACGTCGATTCAGGAATTTATCGATCCGCAAACATTGGAAAAATACGACGCAGTGGACATTAATGTCTACCAGGCGAATCTTTTTCATACTAAAATGCTGATTAAAGAACCGCAACTGCAAAATTATTTGTTTAACCGCGACGTCCGGGAAATTCCGCCGAAGGAGCGGCTGGCGATCAGCCACAATCTTCGTAAGGAAATGATCGAAATTTTCAGCGGAGCCAACATTTTCGGTTAAAGTCGTTCAATGGAGAGATGGATGATGGTAAAACTTTCCCAAGAGCGGGCACCGGTGCTCGAAGCATTGAATCGGCTTAAGGCGATGCGAGTTGTTCCGTTCGACGTACCCGGGCATAAGCGAGGGCGGGGAAATCCTGAATTAGCCGATTTCCTCGGCAACAGATGTTTAAGTGTAGATGTTAACTCAATGAAGCCGCTTGATAATCTCTGCCATCCGGTGTCGGTGATTAAGGACGCCGAAGCGCTGGCGGCCGAGGCGTTCGGGGCGCGCCGCGCATTTTTCATGGTCAACGGCACGACCTCGGCCGTTCAGGCGATGGTGCTGACCGCCTGCAAGCGCGGAGAAAAAATCATCATGCCACGCAACGTGCATCGCAGCGCAATTAACGCATTGATTCTTAGCGGCGCGACGCCGATATATGTCAATCCGGGGGTCAATCGCCAGCTCGGCATTTCGCTGGGCATGTCCCTGGACAATGTCCGGACGGCCATGAACGAGCATCCGGACGCCAAGGCGGTCCTAATTAACAATCCGACTTATTACGGCGTCTGCTCCAATCTAAAAGCGATTACCGAACTGGCCCATCGCCGTCATATGCTTGTGCTGGTCGATGAGGCACACGGCACCCATTTTTATTTCGGAGAGCACATGCCGACACCGGCAATGGCGGCCGGTGCCGATATGGCGGCAGTCAGCATGCATAAGTCGGGCGGCTCGCTGACGCAAAGCTCACTGCTTCTGCTAGGCGACGGTATCGACGAAGGTTACGTCCGCCAGATCATCAATCTGACACAAACGACGAGCGCTTCCTATTTGCTAATCGTTTCACTCGATATTTCGCGGCGTAATTTGGCACTCGGCGGTCGCCATATTTTTCGAAGAGTCGCGGAACTGGCGGATTATGCCCGCGAAGAAATCAACCGGATCGGCGGTTATTATGCCTATTCACGCGAACTGATCGACGGCGACGCGATCTTTGATTTCGATGCGACCAAACTGTCCGTGCATACACTGGATATCGGCCTGGCGGGCATCGAAGTGTACGATTTGCTGCGCGACGAATACGACATTCAGATTGAATTCGGCGACATCGGCAACATCCTTGCCTATATTTCCATTGGCGACCGAGTGCTCGATCTGGAGCGGCTTGTCTCAGCGCTCTCGGAAATCCGCCGCCGCTACCGCCGCAATAAAGCGGGAATGCTGACGCAGGAGTATATCAAGCCGCATGTCGAATTGCCGCCGCAGGACGCGTTCTACGCCGCAAGCGAATCTGTGCCGCTGGATAAGAGTGCCGGCCGTATTTGCAGTGAGTTCGTCATGTGCTATCCGCCAGGCATCCCCGTGCTTGCTCCCGGAGAAAAAATTACCGCGGAAGTACTGACCTATATCAGCTATGCAAAGGAAAAGGGTTGCTTTCTGACCGGGACCCGCGACAGCCGGGTGGACCGACTGCAAGTGATCAAATGAAGAGGAAGGGATAACGGTTGGAATTGTGGTTTACGGAAAAACATACCGAAAACGTGCGTTTCTCCATCAAAGTCGATCGTCAGCTCTACTCCGGACAAAGCGAATTTCAGCGGATCGATATTTTCGAGTCGCCGGAGTTCGGCCGATTTCTGACATTGGACGGTTATCTGATGTTGACGGAGCGGGACGAGTTCATTTATCACGAGATGATTGTTCATGTGCCGATGGCCGTGCATCCCGGTGCCGCAAGTGTGCTGGTGATTGGCGGCGGAGACGGCGGCGTTGTGCGTGAACTTGCCTGTTATCCGGGCATCGAACGAATCGATCTCGTCGATATCGATCGGCAGGTTGTCGATGTCTGCAGGGAATATCTGCCGCAGACTGCGGGCCAGTTAGATGATCCGCGTGTCACATTGCATTTTGAAGACGGATTGAAGTTTGTTCGGACAAAAGAAAACCATTATGATTTGATCATCGTTGATTCGACCGATCCATTTGGGCCGGGCGAAGGGCTGTCTCTTATACACATCTGACGCTGCCGACGAATAGCCTT
>UQRJ01000042.1 GCA_900543345.1 uncultured Sporolactobacillus sp.
CTATTCGTCGGCAGCGTCAGATGTGTATAAGAGACAGAACTGAAAGAGAGGCCAACTATCCGACGGGATTGGCAACGGCAACGGGCGGTGTTGCTATTCCGCATGTCGATCCGGAACATATCCGTAAGACATTTATTGCCGTTGTCCGTCCGCAGCTGCCGATCGCGTTTGCGCCGATGGGCGGCGGTCCCGGGGATGAACCGATTCAGGCGAAGCTTATTTTTGTCCTTGGGATGATGCGGGGCGGCCTGCAGGTCCAGGTGTTACAGAAGTTGATGGGCATGCTGGCGGATCGTGCGACGATGGATCGGCTATTTGCTGCCGAAGACAAAGAACAAATACTGCTGATTATCAATGATTCATTTAAAAATCCGAAAGGGGCAATGTGACTATGGCAAGAATTATTGTCGCTTGCGGCTCGGGAGTCGCAACATCGCAGACGGTCGCTTCAAAAATCGACCGGATGCTGAAAGAAAAAAATATTCGCGCTACTGTCGACGCGGTGGATATCAAGTCGTTGGATCAATACATCAAAAATGCGGACGTCTATGTGTCGATTGTCAAAACCAACCGCACATTTACTATTCCGGTCATTAACGGCATTGCGTTTCTCACGGGGATGGGACAGGAGCAGGAATTTGCCAAACTGGTGCAAGCGGTAAAAGCGGCTGACGCCAAACAAGGGTAAGCAAATGCTGCCGATTAAAGAAGGGAAGTTGCTGACATGGATCTACTGAAAACCGTTGTCAATTATGTGCTCGGCCTTGGCGCACCGGTATTTGTGCCGCTGATTTTGCTGCTTGTCGGACTGATTGCACGCATGAAGTTCAAAGATGCCTTTTTGGCGGCCCTGACCTTAGGGATTGCTTTCACTGGCATGACACTGGTTATAAACTTCATGACGGGAGCGATCGGTCCGGCGGCACAGGCGATGTCGAATCGGACCGGAATCACGCTGACGGCGGTCGATGGCGGCTGGCCGGGCATGGCCGCCATCTCGTGGGCGTGGCCCTATGCGTTTTTACTATTCCCGCTTCAGATCGGCATCAATATTATTATGCTGGTCTTTAATTGGACCAAGACGTTAAACGTCGATATGTGGAATGTCTGGGCCAAGATCTTCACCGCCGTGATGGTGGCCTACATCTCGGGCAGTATCACGATGGGATTTCTGGCGGCGGCACTGCAGATTGTTCTCGAACTGAAGGCAGGCGATCTTTGGGGCCCGCGGGTTCAGGCCATGACAGGCATTCCCGGTGTGACCGTCCCTCATCATGTGACCTTACTGGCGACGATCATGCATCCGTTTGAAATCATCATGAACCGGATCCCGTTTTTGAAGCGCAAGATCGACTCCGATTATCTTAAAGACAAAATCGGTATTTTCGGTGAAAATGAAGTCATGGGTGCCATTATCGGCTTGCTGCTTGGATTTGCCGGTGGATACGGCGTAACCAAATCGTTGACACTAGCTGTTCAGGCTGCCGCTGCGCTGGTATTGTTTCCAATGATCTCCAAGTTATTTTCCCAGGCATTGGCGCCGATTTCCGAAGGCGTTTCGAATTATATGCGCAATCGCTTTAAAGATAAAGAAGTCTATATCGGCTTGGACTGGCCGATTCTGGCCGGGCGCAGCGAATTGTGGGTGGCGGTTATTATAACCATTCCGATTCTGCTGGCAGCGGCGATTATACTGCCGGGAAATGCGGTACTGCCCTTTGCCGGAATCATTAATCTGTCGTTTGTCGTTGCAGCATTGCTGTTGACGAATGGCAATATTGTTCATATGCTTATTTTCGGTCTGATCACTTCGCCGCTCTTTCTGTATGCGGCTACCTTTTTTGCACCGTATATTACTCGTCTCGGTAAATCGGTCGGTACGGTCGACATTCCCAAAGGCATGATGCTGAGTTGGAGTACTTTTGAATCGCCCGACCTTCGCTTTTTGCTGGCTTATGCCGCCCGCTTCAATATTCTGGCGATTCTCGGACTGATTGCCTGGCTCGGCTTGTTCTACTGGTTGTATCGGGATGTCGGCCATCAGGACGAACGAAGCAAATCCGCCGAAGCACGTGACGACGGATGAAAAGGAATGAGTTTTTCTGGTATTTGCTGCTTGCTGTTTCACTCTTGCTACTGCTTCTGAGCGTTATGCTGGGCGACGATGCGCTGTCGCTGCTTGCGCTGACAATGGCAATGTTTGTCCGGATCGGCGGGAAGAAGGTATGGTCTGGCGATGACGAGGAGATGCGGAGGAAAAAAATAACCGCTTGGAAAACGGGAAAAAATTCACGATTCTAATGTGCGAAGAAGCAAAGGACGGCCTATGTATGCCCCACCCTTTGCTTCTGTGCGGCATGTCCGTTTCGCTTGATGTGCTTGTTCGGATAACCGACCTCTCGGGCAAACGCATCACAACTTCATAAACCCGGCTATCCTGCGCGTGTAATCCGTACTGTCGGTCGAATATTGCCACTGCCGCATTGCTTCGTCCACTGTCCTGCTTGTAAATAGACTTGGCGCAGATTTTCTCGATTATTAGACCGATTTTTTCCATCGGTTCGGTCAGCTTCCTCAACGTAAACGGCGTCGAGCGTCATGGTGATTCATACCGTCGTTAGCTTGCACCGGCGTTATATGAATCAAACTTCTAAAGACGAGATTCTTGGGGATTTCCGGTGAGGTGGAGATGGGCAGAAGTTTTTAAAGCGGCAAAGAGGGCCACTCCTTTGGTAGAATTGAAGTCGTCGAAAGCCAGTGTTGCACTATTTGAAATGTTTTTCAGAATAGTGGATACTAATCATTGGCAGGATGGGGTCCAAATAAGGGAAACGGATCGTTATAGCGACAAGCGCCTTTGGCCGACTTTCCGCGCCGAAATCAATAGAGAAATCAGAGGAGTCATAAGATGAGCGAATTGATTACTGCCGGGGAGCCGATGGTTTTGCTTATGGCCGAGGATCAGGGGGAATTAAGTCGGGTAAAACACTTCACGCGGCACATCGGCGGTACGGATGTTAATGTATCTGTCGGAGTGGCACGTCTCGGCCATTCGGTGACCTTTCTGACACAAGTCGGTGAGGATCCCTTTGGCGAAGCGATTATTGATTTCCTGGCGAAAGAAAAAATCGATACGTCGTCCGTTCTGACAACGAAGCATGCGCAAACCGGCTTTATGTTAAAAAGCAGGGTGGATAACGGCCATTCGAATACGTTTTATTTCCGTAAGGGAAGTGCTTCGTCGCAGATTGAGGAAAACAGTGTCGACAAAATCAATTTTACCGGTGCAAAATTTCTTTACCTTGGCGGCATCCTCGCCGGTTTAAGTGAGTCTGCTTATCGGACCGAGCTGGCGCTGATTAAGAGGGCGAGGCACGCAGCACTGACAATTGTTTTTGCTCCGGGCCTGCGCCCGGCGATCCGCAATTCCGACGAGGAGACGATCCACCGGACGAACGAAATCGCTTTTCTTTGCGACATCGTCGTGCTGAATGTCGGAAAAGAGAAGGGGAAAGAGGAGATGGCCGATTACTTCCTAAAAAAGGGCGTTAAACAAGTTATCATTCATCTGGTCAATAGCGGCGCTTATACAAAAAAGAAAGAAACCGACGGCGGTTACTCGGAGGTGTTTGTCCCCGGTGTTGCGGCGGAGGAAAGGGGCGATCGCCTCAGCACCGGCGACGGCTTCCTATCCGGTGTTATTTCGGCGAAATTGGAAGGCCTGAGCGACTATGATATGCTACTTCGCGGCAATGCCATCGGTGCACTCCCGATGCAGCCTATCGACGATGAAGAATTGCCGACACATGAAAAGCTGGACGCACTGGTCAAAAAAGCGGAGATGGGTTGAAGAGGTAGAAAGATGTAAATGAAGCGGAATGGAACACATCATCAGTTGACTTCGTCCCGATTGAAGTCAAAAGGACAATCATTGCTATGTAATCCGCGCCGCTTATCATCAATTGACTTCCTACCGATTGAAGGGATAAAACGCCGGAAAATCTGTCGCAAACGGCATGATTCTTCGGCGCTTTGTTAATATCTAAAGCAGATTGGCTTCGCTGGCCCCTTAACGCACCAGCCAACCGCCGTCGACGGCAAGAATGTGGCCGTTGACGTAATCGGAAGCCCGGCTGGCGAGAAAAACGGCGGTACCCATCAATTCATATGGTTCCGCCCAGTGCCCGGCGGGAATGCGGTCAAGAATTTCTTTATTCCTTAGCTTGTCGGCGCGTATCGGCGCCGTATTGGCCGTCTTAATATAGCCCGGAGCAATGCAATTCACTTGGATATTATAAACCGCCAATTCATTGGCAAAGGATTTCGTGAGTCCGGCGACGCCATGTTTGCTTGCCGTATACGGTGGGATGAATTTACCGCCCTGGAACGAAAGCATTGACCCGATGTTGATGATTTTTCCGCTTTTTTGCTGGGCAAACACTTTCGCCGCTTCATGAGAGAGATAATACACGGCATTCAGGTTAATATTGATGACCGCTTCCCAGTCCTCGTCCTTATATGCCAAGAGCGGCGCGCGGCGGATGGTTCCGGCATTGTTCACCAAAATGTCAATGTGGCCGAATGCTTGGAGCGCACTGTCGACGACTTTTTTCGCCGCCCCCTTTTCCGTTAGATCCGCTTGAACGAAATGCACTTTACGACCCTTTGATTCGATCAGGTCCCGCGTTTCATCCCAACCCACCTGTTTTCTTGACGCAATCACGACGTCGGCACCGGCTGCGGCGAAAGCGATGGAGTACCCCTGACCCAGTCCGGTACTTCCGCCCGTTACAATTGCGACCTTACCTGCCAGACTGAACCAGCCCATGTTAAACTGTTTTAGCTTTTCCACATCTGTCATGTTCCCACCACTCCTTACTTGATGTAAGTTTGTCCGTGCAACGGTCTGGTGTCGGCCGATGCAGTAGACAAGCCCACTGTATGAAAAAAATTCGATACAGCACTCTTTTCTATTGTAATGAGAAAACAGCCAGCCGGCAAACACGCGGGCAAAAGGGTCGGAAGTGCTGCCTGCAACTTGCAGCTGATTTCACAGACTGCTCTGACGTTCGATCAGCTTGGTGCCAAGCGTGATTTTCTTCGGGATTTCCATTGGGTTTTTCATTTTTTCCATCAGTAGTTCAACGCCAATCTCGCCCATTCTTTCTGTGTATACTTTAACGGTGCTGAGCGGCGGATAAGAATATTTAGCAATGGAAATATCATTAAACCCAATAATCGACACGCGTTCGGGCACCTCGATATTATTTTCGTGCAGAGCTTTTAATGCCCCAATAGCCATGGCGTCGCTGGCAGCAAAAAAAGCCTTCGGCAACTGATCGCCGAGTTTCTCAATGGCCTGCTTCATTAAATGATAGCCTGAATCAGGTGAGAAGGAGCCGACAAAAATCTGTTCCGGCGTTTTATGGGTCTTTTGTTTGATATAGTTGACAAAAAAATAGAGCCGCGGGTCTTCCAGCAATAACTGATGGTCGTTTGTGTATTCTTTGCCCGCCAGCATGCCGATTGAGCGAATGCCACTTGCAAAAAAATGGTTAATCGTCTGCTTCACCGCTTGTTCAAAATCCGTGACGACACAATCATATCCCATCGGGAAAGTGTCATAATCCAGAAAGACGATGTTTTGGGAAATAGCGGTTAACCTGTGAATCTCATGCGTACTGAATTTGCCGATAGCGATTACACCGTTGACATCGTGGATGCTGCCCAGAATCTCATTGGGAAGAAGATAAACGATCTCAAAGCTTTCGGCTTGAAGCTTATTTTCAACGCCCATGCGCATCGACAAATAGTAAAGATCGTTTAATTCCTCTTGTTCAGTAATCCAGAGGGCAACGGCGATCTTTCCGTTTCGCTTTTTTTTGCGCACGCGATTTTTAAATTTAGAATAATTAAGTGTTTCGGCCGTCTCAAAGATTCTTTTACGTGTCTCTTCCGTTACAGAGAGTGTTTGATCGTAATTGAGCACCCTGGAAACAGTAGCAATGGAGACACCGGCCTTTTTTGCGATGTCTTTTATCGTAGCCAAGAGTCCACTTTCCTTTCCTTCACCTAACGATAATTTGATGTAATGTGTTTATTTTATCAACTAACTTTTTAAAAAGATATCCTCATTTTAACATATAGCGCCGGACAGGAATTGAACAACGTGACGATATGTAAATAAAAGCATGGCAAGAAATAAAAGGATTTTATCTACATGGATGCTTTGTTTTACTTAAAAAAAAGTGTTTCATTTGCCGGGCCAGCTGCAAGGCTTGATCACCTTGCAGCTGCGCTGCAATCCGCTCCGCGTAACGTTGCTCGGGACAAAGCCAGCGTTGCCGGGCATGGAGGAGGGCTTGCCGATAGCTGTCGGAGAGTTGGTTTCTAATCAGAAAAGTTTGCAGGCGGTCGAACATGGGCGCCATGGACGCTTTTAATTCGGCGGAGGCGGACATCCGCGCCGCAGCATCGGCCAATGCATCTGCTTCGATCTGCGCGGATCGATCAAAAGGGCCGTCATTCGAGTATGCCGCCCACATAAGAAAAAGATGCATCAGATAAAGATCGTCCGGATTGATGCCGCATGGATAGAACGGATTCAGGTCCGCTATGCGCAATTCGACTCGTTCGACCTTCGCGGTTTCGGTACTATTTTCAAAACCATTCCCTTTGATACGTACCGGGAGATACAGTTCACGCGCCGCTTCAAGTGTCCCATCATTTATATACGATTGCAGAGAAGACCGATAATGGTCCGAATCGCGATAGTCCAGGTAGATCGGCACAAGATTGCGGTAGCCGTGAACGCCGAGTCGAATCGAGCGGTACTTGCCGTCGCTTCTTACTTGTGGACTGGCCGCAAGTAAATAAACGAGAAAGAAACGGTATCGCATGGTTTGCGCGGCCAAATGTAAGTAAAAACGATTCATCGACTCCATCGAATCAAATATTTGTTCCAATTGCCGGCGATCAAAAGAAAAGTTGAAGTGAAGACCGCAGAAAAGCTGCCGGCGGCGGCCATATTTATTGGCCAGATAGATACGGTAATCGGTTTTATCCCGACCTGCCGGGCCGAAATCGGCAATCGGGATTTGCTCTTCGGGCGGCAGGCGATCCGGCGGCGAGCTAAAAGGCCACAGCAGCTCCGAACCGATAGCGAAATAGACCGTCCGCGTCAGCCGATTCATTTGCCGGACAGCTTCGGGAATGGTGGAAGCGACGGGCGTCACAATTTCAATCTGGCTTTCGGAAAAATCGGTTGTGATTTCTTTATTGGTTCGTTTATCTCCTAAGGATGCGGGATGGGGAGTGAGCGCTAACGATCCGTCGGGCCGGATACGTAAATTTTCTCTTTCAAACCCGAAAAATCCCTTCTCGGTCATCGGAACTTGTCGATAGTTTTTTTTCGCCATTCGTCGATTCCTCACTTCTTCGCCTTTCTGTTTTTAAGTGTATTGAATTGCCGGAGGAATCGCAACGCATTCAAATCGGAGCGGATCCCATTCCTTTCATCCAGCCCCTTGCCCGCTCACTGGCATCGAAGGAGGCTCAATGCACCTTGACAACGGTCCGGCCGATATGGCTGCCGTTTAAGATCAATGGTAACTGGTTCGGCAGCTCGCTGAAAGCTATTTCTTTACGGATCGCATCGAAATGAGTGCGGATCGATAAGTCGCCGGCCAGCCGTTGCCAAACAGTTCGTCTTTGCTCGAGCGGACAATAGGTTGAATCGATACCGAACAAACTGATGCCGCGCAGGATAAAAGGAAAAACAGAAGTCGGTACGTCGGATCCGCCGGCGTTTCCGCAGGCAATGACGACTCCGTGAAATCTGATCCGGCTCAGCACGGACGCGAGCACATGCCCGCCGACCGTGTCAACGGCGCCCGCCCACTCTTGATGACTGAGCGGTTTTATTTTTCCTTTATGGTCGAAGAGAGAACGGGGCACCACTTCTTCGGCGCCGAGTTGTTGCAAATAATGGTGTGCCGTTTCTTTTCCGGTCGCGGCGACAACGTGATAACCCAGTCGGCTCAGCATAGCCACGGTCAAGCTGCCGACACCGCCGGTCGCTCCGGTAACCAATATTTTTCCACTTGCCGGTGTCAAACCGTTTTCTTCCAGGCGGCAAACGGATAGTGCTGCTGTCAATCCGGCCGTTCCGTAGGTCATGGCCTCTGCCGGTGTCATGGTTTCGGGGAGCGGAAGAAGCCATTCGCCGGGCAGACAGGCGTATTCGCTGAAACCGCCGGGATGGGTAACGCCGATACCGTACCCGGTGGCGAGGACGAGATCCCCTTGCTGAAAACGCGGATCGCAAGAGGCGACAACATCGCCCGCTAAATCGATACCGGGGATAAACGGATAGGATCGAACAATTTTTCCATTGGGGACGGCGGCCAAACCATCTTTATAGTTAATATCGGAATAGTGAACGCGAATCAGCACATCGTCGTCCGGTAAATCGTCTGTGGTCAACGTGATTAGTTTTCTGCTAAAAGTTTTACCGTTATGATTGACACAAAAGGCTTGGAAAGATCGATTCGTCGCTTGATCCATACCCGTTTCATCTCCTTAGAAGAGTTTCCATTATGATCATAACTGCCTTTGATACAGAGAACAAGCGGCGAAGTTCGTCTAAAAGTCGGATAAAATGTCATAAACCTATATTCGCATTGTTACCTTTATGTAATCGTTTTGAAAAAAAAGGTCGTTAACATAGAGTCTAGTAAATAAAAACAATCGATAGTCACGGAGCAAAAGATTATTTTGGGGGAATACAATTATGAAAAAGAGTTTTCTATCGGCCGCACTGATTAGTAGCCTTGTTGTCGCGGGCAGCGGTGCTACCGGATTGGCACACCAGGCGAAGGCGGCGTCGAACAGCGACGCGGCGAATTTGGCTCAGCAAGGAGTCGGTCAGCGTTATGTTTGGGGTGCCAATGATTGCTCCGGTTTTACAATGAAAGTTTTTGCGAAATTAGGCGTTTCACTTCCGCATAGCTCCGCAGCCCAGGCAGGCTACGGCGTTCCGGTTGCGCAAGCGGATCTGCAACCGGGCGACTTGGTTTTCTTCAATACGTCGGGCCAGGGAATTTCCCATGTCGGCATCTATGTCGGCGGCGGGCGAATGATCAGTGCCGAAAATGAGCGGACCGGTGTGCGCGAGACGCAGATTTTCGGGACAGGCGGTGCATCGAGCTATTGGTCAAAACGTTATGTGACCGCGCGGAGAGTCATTAGCGGATCGACGCAGACGACAGTCAAGCCAGCCGCGCAGCAAGCGACGGTCCGGGCATCGGCAGTAGCAAAGACAGTTAAACAACAGCCGGCCAGCCAAACGAGCAAGACGGCCGACACTTCCACCTCAGCAACAGCGAAAACAACTACCCCGACGCCGACGAAAACAACGTCGACAAATGCAGCGACGTATAAAGTCCAAAAGGGCGATACCCTTTCCGATATCAGCACGAAGGTCAACGTATCGGTTGCCACTCTGAAATCAATCAACGGCCTGTCCTCCGAGCGGATCGATGAGGGCCAGGTGCTCAAATTAAAGGGGCAACCGAAGACGGTACATAAAACGACCACGGCCAAATCGGCGGATCGGGAGACGACGGCGACTGCAAGCACGGAAAATGCACAGTCGACGTCTTCGGCCAAGCAGACTGCTTCGGCGCAGCCGCAAGCGGCGGCAACCGCAACGTCGCACAAAGCCAAGGGCGGTACTTATGTGGTTTCGACCGGCGACTCCCTGTGGGTGATCTCCAGAGATAACGGCATCAGCGTTGCCCAGATCCGTTCATACAATAAGCTGAAATCGGACACGATTTATCCGGGACAGAAGCTGCTAGTCAGCAAGCCGATCGCGAAGACCGATGAAGAAGCTGCAAATTATACGATTAAAAAGGGCGACACACTGTGGGATATTGCCCGAACCCGTCACACCACGGTCAGCGGGCTGATGAAAGCCAATAAGCTGAATTCGTCGTTGATTTTCCCAAATCAGGAACTTAACATTCCGGAAAAATAATCAATTGTTCAGATGGACAGGTTCTCCGTGCAGGAGGGCCTTTTTTTTGCGTCGGAAGTCGCTCTTCGCCGTCTATGTCAGAGCGAAGGACGAACTTGATAGGCCGACACTTTTCTGATACGGTGGACATGTGGGGGAAAACGGTCAAAGAGGCGTTTCTCTGCTGCAAAATGTTTACTAAAACACACGATGAACAGATGAGGAGGGTTTGTGATGACTACATTAGCCGGTTATAAACTACCCGACCTTCCCTATAATTTTGATGCGCTCGAACCTTATATCGACGAGAAGACGATGCGGCTTCATCACGGGAGACATCACGCGACTTATGTCGCGAATCTTAATGCGACGCTCGAAGCTTATCCCGCATTGGCGAAACAGCCGATTGAAGCGCTGCTCAGCGATTTATCCCAAGTTCCGGAATCGAAGCTCATCGATATTCGCAAACAGGGCGGCGGTCATGCCAATCATTCACTGTTCTGGAAGAGCTTGTCGCCCCACGGCGGGGGACGGCCGCAAGGAAAGCTCGCCGAAGCGATCGATCGGTCGTTCGGCAGCTTTGCGTCGTTTAAGGATCAATTTACTCGATCGGCACTGCGTCTGTTTGGTTCGGGCTGGACATGGCTGGTCATGGACGATAAATCGCTGGCGGTGATGAATACGGCAAACCAAGATTCACCGTTTTTTTCGGGAAAGTATCCGCTGATCGGCATTGATCTCTGGGAACATGCTTATTATCTGAAATACCAGAACCGCAGAGCCGACTATATTCGGGCCTTTTTTCATGTGGTCAATTGGGATGAAGCGTTTCGCCGGCTGTCCGGTCTGAAAAAAACATGACGGACGATCCGGCCAGCGGCCGTTTTTTCGGGCGGCGATGTAATAAAACGAAAGGTTCGTACGAATAGTTAAGCGAATATATTAGTCGGGACGACGGTCCATGTAGCTGCAGGGGGAGAAGAAGTTGGCGGAAGAATCTGCGAAGAAAAAAAGCAAAAATACGGTGCCGTTCAGGTTAAATATTTTACTTCTGACGGTCTTTCTGGCGTTTGCCGGTCTCATCATTCGGCTTGGCTATGTACAGATTGTCAAAGGCGATGAATACAGAAGGGCAGTGAGCCAGCACCATCAGCAGACGGCGCTGATCGATTCGGCGCGCGGCCGGATTGTTGACATCAACGGCGAAGTTTTGGCCGATAATAAAGCCGAACTCGCCGTTGTTTATATTCGTAATGCCGGCGTAGACGAAGCGAAAAGCCTGCAGATTGCCCGCAAACTTTCCAATCTGATTACGATGGATAAAGCGGCGGTCAAACGCATTTCCGACCGGGATCAACGCGAGTACTATATCCTCACGCATTTTAAAAAACTAAGTAAGGCCTACGATCACTTTCTTAGTCCGAATGAACAAAAAATGTACGCTAAAAAACAGAATACCGCCTATAAACTGCTGCTGAAACGGGTCCCCAAAAGAGTTTTGAATCATTACAGCGCCAAGGATTTGCAAATCATGGCGATTCAACATGAGTTCAACCAGGCATCCAACTTAAATCCGCACATTATCAAACGCGGCCTGAACGTGAACGATAAGGAATATGTGAATGTGGTCGATCATCTCGACGAATTCAACGGTACGATTCAAACGGCGGATGTGTCGTCGCGGACTTATGTGAAAAAGGCGCCGTTCTATATCGGCAAGATGAAGCAGATTCCGGCCAATCAGATCAGTAATTATCTGGCGAAGGGATATAGCCGCAATGCGTTGGTCGGGACAAGCAACCTTGAGCAGCAATATGAATCCTATTTGCGCGGCATTCCGATGAAATTGATCTATAAGACAAAGAAGGGCGTTCCGACCGGCAATCCGTCGGTTCGTAACGGCCAACGCGGCGACGACGTCCGCCTGAGCGTCGATATTCGTCTACAGAAGAAGCTGGATCAGATTCTGGAGCAGAATATTCAATCGGCCCGATCAATGGGCGGCAACGGTCAGAACAACAGCGCCTACGCCGTCGTCATGAATCCGAAGACGGGAGCGATTCTGGCGATCGGCGGCAAGCAACTCGTCGGCGGTAAGTTTGTCGACGCGGGCAATGAAGCGATCAATTCACAATTTGCAATGGGATCCGCCGTCAAAGGGGCGACGGAACTGGTCGGTTTTCAGCACCATGCGGTTCCGGAAAATTTTTATGATATGTACATTAAATATCCGCAAGGCTCCGGTGGCAGCGGCTCCAGTGAATTCCATTCCTGGGAGCAGGGCGGGCTCGGTGAGTTGACGCCGGAACAGGCGCTCGCTCATTCGTCAAACATCTTTATGGCGAAAATTGTTTCCAACATGGCCGGCATCCGGCTGACGCCGGCCGGCGGTCACTATAATGCGGCATTGCCCTCCGTTACGCAGCCGCGTTTCATCCAAGCGGTCAACGATCTAAGAAGCGGCTACAGCCAATTCGGCTTGGGTGTAAAAACAGGCATTGATCTGCCGACGGAAGGAACGGGCTATAACGGCGGTATGCCGTCGGCGCCTGGCCTGATTCACCAATTCGCCATCGGCCAGTACGATACGTATACGCCGCTGGAAATGGTCCAATATGTTTCGACGATTGCCAACGGCGGTTATCGCGTGCAGCCGCATCTGCTTGAATCGGTACACGCACCGGGAAATGATCCGAATCATCTCGGTTCGACCGTGTATACGTTTAAAACAAATATATTAAATTCGATCAATAATAATCATGAGGATATTAAGCGGGTGCAGCGCGGCTTATATTTAGTCACGCATGAAACGGGAGCGACGGGGGCGACACTCGGCACCGGCGGCAACGCCAAATATAAAATCGCTGCGAAGACAGGAACGGCGCAGATCGATCAGAACGATCTCAGTCTGTATAATGAAACATTGATTTCCTATGCCCCGTATGACGATCCGCAGATCGCTGTTTCCGTCGTTGTCCCGAAAGTCCGCACCGGCCATCAGAATCAACAGATCGCCCTTGAGGTCTTTAAGGAATACGATAAATTGTACCACTACACAAGTACGACGAAATAATAGCGGGACCAAGAAGGCGGCTCCGTCGCGGGAATCAATGACCCGGGCGGAGCCGCCTTGTTATTAATGGTTCTTTGTGATGACTTGTGCGATTTTGTCGATCGACATGTCGCTCTTGACGGTATATTTACCGAGCTGCACGTATTTTTCCAGTTTATTTGTTTGCATATAGTGAATAAAATCGTGCCGCTTCCCCGCCGGGAGGACCTTACCGTCGACGAGGCGGTCGGTGATATCGTCCAGCGACATACCGCTTTTGACCTGTAGCTGATAGCTGACCGTCTTGTTCTTTTTGTCGGATTTTGCCTTCGGTTTTTCACCCTGTTTACTTCCGTCATTTTTCTGAGCGGAGGCGTTCATATCGCCCTGCCATTTGTTGTAAGCGTCAATATCGATCGCTTTGCGATGGTGATCGGACAGATAGCGTGAGACGGTTGCTTCCGTCAACGGAGTCTGCCGAACCGCTTTTTTTGTCGCCGCTTCCGTGTCGTCATTAAATACAAGGTAGTAACTGTCTCTTATACACATCTCCGAGCCCACGAGACCCTAAGACATCTCG
>UQRJ01000043.1 GCA_900543345.1 uncultured Sporolactobacillus sp.
AGACAGTTGCCGTCTACTGTGATCCGCACATCTTTTACCGAGTTGAATTGAGTCGCCGTCCACACCATGGCTTGTACGATCCGTTCCCGGTCCGCCGCTTTGGCCGTTAATAAATCTTTAGAAAGATTGACAGTCAGATGGCCGTCGGAATCCAGCGTCGCGCTTTTCACTTCCGTATCCTGAGGCAGCACCGCCTGAAAACCGTTCGGCAACAGATCGGTCACCGGCCCTTCCTTCACGAGATACTCCAGTGCCTGACGAATCGGCTGTTTCGATTCCGGAAGGCCAACCGGGCGCGGAATAAGCAGGCCCGACGCATTTTCCAAAAAAAGCTGCCGCTGAATATATTTTTTCCCTTTTGCCGCCTTGCTCAGTTCGTTCGTATCCTTGACGTAACGCACGCGATCGGGCGTGTTGTCCGCCCCGCCGCATGCGGCAAGCAGAGTTATCGACAGACAAAACAAAACGATCGCCGCCATCGCAAACCGTCGCCGATGCACTTGCATCAACCTCCTCCAGCTTACCTTTCTTTTTGTATGTATACGAGTCTTATCGGGCAAATAGACCAAGCCGTTCGTTTTTTCGCGAAGATACCGATAACGTGTTGCGGCTTGCATGCAGCTCGGCCATTTCGGTACATGCCGGTCCGACCAAGCCGAAACCTGAACCTTCCATTCTTTGTTGCCGCGCATCCACTGCAAACCGTATCATCCGTTCTAAAAAATGATCGCAACATCTTGCTCCGACCAACGATCTAGTATAGGATTAGATTAGTCGATTGTTAGTCATTTCCAGAAGAAGACAAGAATGACCTAATAGCGGGATACAAAGCATCGGAATAGCAAGCTATCTGTGTTTTTGGCTTGCTCGTACCAAGCAGAACCTGCCCCCCCTTTACCCATACCCATATGATAAACCCAAAAAGGAGACACTCATGAAAACCAGCCATATTCTGAAGTGGGTCAGCGGCGGTTACGAAGTATTGCTTGGCTTTCCAATCGTCGGTGGATTGCTAATTGTAAGTTTTCTGTGGACACCGCTCGTGATTGCGCTGGCTTTGCATGTCATTACACTCGTCTTCTGCAATCAGGACCATACGAACTATCATGGCAGTATTCTCGGCATCATCGCCAGTATCATCGGTTTCATTCCTTTTGTCGGCATGGTCATGCACATGATTACCGCTGTCTTCCTGCTCATCGATGCCGCGACGGAACGGGATTAAGTCGCGGCTCCGCTGGAGGGCCATGTGCATGTGATTAGATTTACCCGCTTATAGCGATTCACTCGCGATCTACTTCTCTTCATTCTTTCTTACTCAGTTGATCGACAAAATTAAGTGCGAATATAACGATCAGAAATGAGCAAAATAAGAGAAATGGTAAGAAGTAGGGGTTCCGTCCATGGAAAGAATCAATAAGCAACAGCTGTTCGTCCTAGTGATGATGGAACAAATCGGCAGTACCAACCTCTGGGCGTTAGGTATTGGGGCAAAACGAGATGCCTGGCTCGTCATTCTGGTCTCGATGCTGATTGGATGCGCCTTTATCTGGGTTTTCACCGAATTGCAGAAACATTTCCCCAATGATAATACTGCCGGACTGACGACAAAATTATTTGGCAAAATAATCGGTATCCCGCTCGCCGTAATCTATATGCTTGTCGATGTGTCTAATTCGACGAGAAACGCCGAAGAGTTCACCGATCTGCTCAATATTACCTTTCTTCAACACACGCCTTCGATGATGATCATGTTGATATTGCTGGCAACCATTATCTATATTTCATGGACAGGTGTTGAAAATCTGGCTCGTCTGACGGAAATCATTTTACCCGCAACATTGATTGTTTTTATCATTATGTATTTTTTCATTATATCGTCCGGACGAATGGATCTGAAACAGATCACTCCGGTACTGGAAAACGGCATCACTCCCGTATTGAAGGCCTCGTTTCCCGTTGTGGTTAATTTTCCGTTTGGGCTCGCGTTTGTCTTTATGCAATTCTGGCACTTTACCGAGCCACAAACATCGGTCAGAAAGGCCACCTTTCTGGCTGTTATTCTTGCGGGCATCATGCTCTCGTTTAATCTGCTTGTTATCGTATCAACTCTCGGCGTCGACCTTGCCGCCAAATCGACGATTCCCAGTCTTGAGACGGTAAAAATCATTAATATCGGCGGAATTGTAACAAATCTCGACGTGATCGGCATCATCTTAATTTTTATCGGCGGTTTTTATATGACCCTTATTCATATCTTATCGGCAGCCATGATTTTATCAAGCCTGTTTCAGATAAAGGATTACCGATGGCCGCTCATCCCTCTGGCCGTTTTCGTTTTCTGGTACTCAGGCGTTTATGAACCGAATTATGCCTTTCATGTTGCTTTCCTCGGCGTCCAGTCCTGGCAGCAATTCGTTCCGCTTTATAACCTTGCCCCCGTGCTCATGCTTATCACTTACTGGCTAAAGACATACTGCTTAGGATCCGGAAAGAAGAAGCAACGGCGGCAGCTGAGGAGGAAGCGATAAATGTTTCATCTCCTTAAAGAATTGATTAAGTACGGGCCGGGCCAGGCCGTCATCGCCATCGGCGCATGGGGCGCCGTGCTTATCTTAATCATGGTAGCGATTTATTATCTCATTCGCTGTTTGATCAAACTGTTATGCTCAAAATAAAGCCGAAATGACGACGGATCATTTTTCTTGGTCGTTGCCGGTCTCATGAGAACGATCAGTTTGTCTGCAGGGGATTCAGGAGTAAACCCGTTTGTTTAATGTTAGTTTTTACGATGACCTTAACAGACTGGTCCGGAAAATACGTTGTCCACTGATTCTTTATTTTTTTCCATTTGGCCGGATACTCTTCTTCATAAGCACGTCCGAATCCCAGAATATCCGTCTTTAGTGTTTTCTGAGATCGGGTTATCGTTGACCGTATATCCTGTCGAATCGACGCGGCAAATTCACGGTTGACTTTTTCCAGTTCCTTTGGATCCGCTACATTGCTGGCATCGTCGACCTGCGATATATTTCCTTCGGCATTCACTCGGATATTAAAAGTCGGCTTCCCATTGGAAAAGGTCGGATCAATCTGGCAAGTGACATTTTTTAACTCAATGGTAATATAGGACTGTTTGTTTTCCAGTCCACGAACCAGGATATGCCCGCCTTTTCGGGCATTAATCAGATAATTCAAACCACGTGTTTCCTGATTGTTTAAAAACCCAATCAGTTTATCCTTTCGAAAAGCGGCGGTACCGGAAAAAATCAGCCCTTCCTTCCGCACCGGTTGATTATTCGGCGCGGAAATACTCTCCTCATTATGGATGGAAAACATTCCGGTCACCGGATTTACTCCCGCGCCGGACAGCTTATCAATAAAACTTTTAACATCCGCCGCGGTCACGTTCAGGAACTCATGTTGCGTTTCGATGATGCCCTCCATATAAGAAGCCTGGATATTTTCAATACCGTTTTTGACCGACAGTATCCGGCTGACTTTATCACGCGTCACGGAAAGCCAGACTTCCTGCCTGACCTCATGCGTCCTGAGAATATAATCGATCAGGCCGTTCAATCCGTAGCGCGCGGCCTGCTCTCCGGCAACGATGACGGCCAGATGTGAGAAACAAAGCCTCCGGTCTAGTTTCATATTGGCCTTTCTGATTGCTTCGACAATGTTTCGACCCGAGGTCTCAATGACCTGATAGGGCGCTTCCTGGCTGCCTCCTTGTTGCCGGTTAAGCGCACTCGGCCGGATCACTTGCAGTGCCAAGTCGACTCGGCCGGTCGCTTTATCACGATCAATTCCGAACGCCGTAACGATTGCCAATTCATTCAATTCCTTCTTATCCCAGCAACCCGTTAGCAAAAGTAGCAGAACGGCGGCAGTCAGGACGACGGCCACAGTTTTCTTTAACAACAGTCGTGCCCCCTATCTTCGGTGCGGATCGGATTTTCGGCCTTTTCCCTGCCGATCGGTTCTGTTCCAAGTCACGGATTGCGGCCGCTGTTTCATCCATTGCAATGGCATTCTAAAAAAAGTATCTTTTAAGAGTTCGGTCGGAAAAATCGGGGCAAACGGTGCCATAAAAGGTGTACCGAAACTTCTTAAT
The DNA here is from genome assembly GCA_900543345.1 of uncultured Sporolactobacillus sp. Taxonomy (GTDB): domain Bacteria; phylum Bacillota; class Bacilli; order Bacillales; family Sporolactobacillaceae; genus Sporolactobacillus. Next base: position 4,118 of record UQRJ01000043.1, read on the forward strand.
GCACACATGTGAGCAAGCATGCAGAGCAATCCGACAACCACACCGAATAAACCGAAGCATCCGCCCATTAAAATAAGCAGGAATTTGAAAATCACCACGGCATTATATAAGGCCGGTATGATAAAACTGGTGATGCCCGATAAGGAAGTGACAATGACCATCGGTGCACTGATTAACCCGGCTGTGACCGCCGCATCCCCCATAACCAGCGATCCGACAATCGTAACGGCCGAACCGGTCGCCCGGGGCATACGGACTCCCGATTCTCTGATCAGTAAAAAAATAATTTCACTGATCAACGCCTCAAACAGCAACGGAAAGGGGATTCCCTCACGCGCAGCGGTCAGTTTAATTAGCAGGACGGTCGGCACCATTTCCTGATGAAATGTGATAATCGAAACATACAAAGCCGGAAGCGTCAGCGTAATCGCAAAGCCGAGAAAACGGATCAAACGCATGACATTGACATTAAACGGCCGTGAATAGTAATCGTCGGGAACTTGAAAGGCCTCAATCATCATGTACGGGACGGTAAGCACAACGGGGGTGCCGTCGATTAAAATCGCAACACGCCCTTCGAGCATTTTGGCGGCGACTTTATCCGGTCGTTCGCTGTTTCCGACCGTTGCAAACGGAGAAGTATGCTTATCCTCAATCATCTGCTCGATATATCCGGCACCGAGTGTCGCATCAATATCGATGCGTTCCAGCCGAGTCCGCACTTCCCGAACAATTTTGTCGTCGGCAATACCTTTTATATAGGCGATACAAACCTTGGAACGGGTCCGCTGGCCGATTGTAAACGATTCAAAGATCAGATCGGGATTGCGAATGATCCGCCGCAGCATCGACGTATTCGTCCGCAGCGTTTCGACAAACGCTTCCTGCGGACCGCGGATGACGATTTCATTTGCCGATTTTTCGATATTTCTTTTTTCGCCGCCCGTTGCCTCAATCGATAGGCCGGCCCGGCTCCCATTGATCAGCAGGCAAACATTGCCGCCGACGATGTCGTCGATTGTTTCCGCAACGGAATGGATTTCGCGGACGCTGGCGGTATTCAACAATCGTTGCTTGATTTTACGAAACGAATTTCCACCGTCGAGCATGTGCCCACCGTCATCGATAATATGAACGTCGACCATCAACGAACGAATAATATTATCAAGAATGACTTTTTTGTCGATAATCCCGTCGATGAAACAAATCGCTGCTTTAAATTGCCGATCGGCGCCAAAATAAAACTCCCTGAAAACCAGGTCTTCGCTGTTACCGAAGGCCGTTTTCAACGTGGCGATATTCGCACTGAGCGATTTGCTCAACGGCGCGCGCTTCATCGCATCGCTTGGTTTCGCAGTTACCGCTCCCGGTTTGGCTTTCCGCGACCGCAAATGTTTTAAAAAATTGCGAAACATGATCTCACCCCAACTTCGATCCGCCATCCTTTCGGTTAGTATGATCCGGGGAATATTTTTTATGATCGATCCGTTCCGATTCAACCTACCCTGATTCATGAAAAAACTCGGATCGCCGATTTTCAGACAAAAAAACAGCAGAGAGGATGTCTTGATACCCTTTTCTGCCGCATTCACCCGTTCGGTTAAAATGAATTTGCCGATACTCGGAATCATCGGCTGTTTCAGTCGATTTTCCGTTTCGGATTGAGGAGGTTCAGCGGATCGAATAAGTTCTTAATCTGATGCTGAATTTGATCGACAGCCTCGCCCAGTTCCGCATGATTCCACTGATTTTTCAACATCCCGACGGCATGTTCGCCGGAAATGGTTCCGCCCAAGCGCAGCGTCTCTTTAAAGATCAACTGCAGCGCTTTGAGCACTTTTTCAGGAACTTCCGCTTGCTCTTTCGGCCAGACGAACGACGGATGGACGTTACCGTCTCCGGCATGTCCGGCGCAGTAAATCGTCAGCCCCAGTTCATCGCCGACTTTCTGGATGTAGTCCATCATCGGCGCCAGCTTCGACAGCGGCAGCGCCATGTCTTCCATCAAATGGTTGCCGTTTGCGAAGACCGCCGGCAGCATATCCCGGCGCAGCTGGATCAGCTTTTGTTGCTCGGCGGGGTCCGTTGTCACCTGTACATGCTGCGCATGATTGGCATCGAGCACTTTCTGCACGACGTGCATACTTTCTTTACCGCCGTTATCCATCCGGAAGATGAGCATCGCGCCGCTCTCTTCGGCATAGTGCGTGCCCTTATAACGATCGAGTGCCTTCAGCGTATTGGCGTCCAGCGCCTCCAGCATCGTCGGATAGACACCGGAAATGCGAATCGCCGTCACCGCTTCGGCAAGCCGGGCCATCCGATCAAAGAAAGCAATGCCCACGACCGGTGTGCCGAGCGGCAGCGGCAATAACTTCACGGTAATCTCGGTAATGATGCCGAGTGTGCCTTCGGAGCCGACAAATAGATGGGTCAGATCGTAGCCGAACGCCTGTTTCCACGTCCGTCCGCCCAATTTGATTTCCCGTCCGTCGGCCAGCACAACCTTCAAACCGAGCACGTTGTCACGTGTCGCACCATATTTGACGGTGCTCATGCCGCCGGCATTGGTTGCCGCATTGCCGCCGATGCCCGACAGCGGCTTCGACGCGGGATCCGGCGCATAGAACATGCCGACTTTCCGCGCCGCTTGATCGAGGTCGCCGTTAATCACACCGGGCTGAACGACGGCGATCGAGTCCTCTTTGCTGATTTCGATGATTTTATTCATCTTGTCCGTCGACAGCAGGAAACTGCCGGCAATGCCGTCGGAACCGATCACCGCGCTCGTTTTTGTGTTCTGCGGGACAACCGGAATATGATATTTGCGGGCGATGCGCAGCACGCCCTGAATATCGGCCGTTGAACCGGCTTCGATATAGACACGGGCCAAATCTTCCATGTTGGAAAGCAATTCGTTATGTGAATACTTGGACAGCGTTTCTTGATCCGTATAGACCGTCCCGTCATGGACCTGTGCCCGCAAATCGTCTAGAATCTCCGCTTCTGAAAATGCACGAAATATCGTCATTTGAAAACAACCTTCTTTTATTAAAATATTTGTAACTTCATCGGTTACATTAACTGGAGAAAATAGCGCCGGCGAATCGGCGGGCGACAGAAGGGCACTCCCTGACGATCCACGATATCCGCCCGCTTGTCGCCTGCGCCCTCCCCATTTTCCAACGAACTGGCTTTTTCCACTCAATTAAGCATCAGAGCAAACCAATTAGCGTATTTTTCCAGTGTCCGAATCATTTGCTGCACGTCAACTCCGATCATTTGATTGCGGACGTTGCAAAGCAAAGACCCGACCGATCGTCGCATAATCGGCACCCGCCAAGCGACCGACGGCGGCAAGCCGAAGCGGATCGATTTTTCCGCGTGCATAGATGTCGGCGCGCACGTGATAACGGACGACGCGGCCGATCAACAGATCGCAAGCCGGCTCCCGCCAGTTCAACGGCGCGCTCCAGTCGGCATTCCATTCGAATCTTGGCCCCGCAAATGCCAGAAACGGAAATGCCGCTGCTGGGAACGAGACCCAGGCCGGCGGCGGCGATTTCGCTTCGATCGGGCGGCAGCGGCGCAGCGGTGCGATTGACTTGTGCGACGTTATCGCTATCGACGACATGCACGACAAATTCACCCAGCGCTTTGATATTTCTCGCCGTATCTTTCGCCCTCCCCCGATCGCGCTGCACGGCGAGCGACAGCCGCGGCGGTGCGGCCGAGACAATCGAAAAATAACTGAACGGCGCGCCGTTGACGACACCGGGTCGGTGACAGCGACGTGACAAACGCGATCGGCCGCGGGATAATGCCGCCGATCAGCATTTTATAATTTTCCCTTTCCGTCAAGCATGTCGGATCCAGCACGCGCATCGACGGTTGATCATTTTGCGTCGGCAACTTGGACTCCCTCCCCGTTTACAGATGTGGTCAAGCGTTCTGCCGCCAAAAAAACTAGCGATGACTCTGCGCCGCCGCATGCAAGCCGAGTTTTTTCAACGGTTCGATCAATTGTTTTCTTTCTTTTTCCGACAAGCCGCCGAGCAGTTGTCGCACGGCCTTCCGATGTTCAGGAAAAATCCGTTCCATCAACCCCCGGCCCTGATCGCTCAGCACCGCGTAAGTCACGCGGCGATCGTGCGGACACGGACGCCGCCGCAGCAATTGTTTTTTCTGCAGCTGATCGACGACATAAGTTGTGCTGCTGCTGGCAATTAATACTTTGTGACGAATCTGCTGGATCGGCTGATCGCCTTTATGGTAAAGCAGTTCAAGGACGGCAAATTCGGTCGGGTTAAGCCCATAACGGCGAATATCCTTTTCCACGCCTTTGCACAACGACTGGGCGGCCCGCCACAGCACGACAAGCAGCTTTAACGACACATCTTGTTCATCAACGGATTCGGACTGTCCTGTTGTCTTCATTCTGATCCACCTTCGTCATTAATTGCCGAATGTTCTCTATCTGCCCGATTGCCGAAAAGCTCGCCGCTCACTCCAGCGGTTGCAGTCGGCGCTCGATTTCCATGCGCCGGCCTTCCAGGAACGGCGGCAAGGTCAACGCTTCGCCGAAATGCGCCTCGTCTTCGTCGACGGCAAAGCCCGGCCTGTCAGTCGCCAGTTCGAACAAGATGCGATTATACTCACGGACATAAAGCGATTGAAAATAGTAACGGTCGACGAGGCCGGAATTCAGCAGGCCGGTGCGCTCGATTCTGTCGATCCAGCTTTCCAGCGCCGCGTGATCCGCGACGCGCCAGGCGAGGTGATGCACACTGCCGTAGCCGGGAAGCTCCGGCCGATGGTCCGTGTCTTCCCGCACGATCAGCTGCCCGCCGTAGCCGCCCGTTCCGTGGAACAGAACCCGTACCGGCTCCTGCGTCGATTTTCCTTCGGTAAAAACATAGTGGTAGCTGATCATCAACACCTCCCAGCTAATTATCTCGAATTCGAGATAATTATATAATTTCGTCACAAATTTGTCAAGGAAAAATGGGCACCCTTCTTTTCCTTGACAAGACGGTAATGATTTTGGGCAAAAGGACATCGCACGAGCTTGCCAAATCGCCGCCGACGGCTACTTGACAAGTTAATTTTTAACCGCTAAATCTCGAACAACGGCCATTCATTTGTCCTGTTTTATCCTACCCAAGTAAGCCTGAAAACTCTATTAATTTCGTTAAGTGAGATATCCGGATGATGATCCGGCACCGCAGTTGAACGAGAGCCTGCCATCACATGGAATCAATTTGATTTCGACACCGCGGCGTTTTTGTCAGCTTGCATATTATTATAACGTTTTCCCCATTCTTCCATCGCTAAGATGACCGGCTTCAGCGTGCTGCCGAACGCGGTCAGCCGATATTCGGTTTTTGGCGGCATCACCGCGTACACTTTTTTGCTGATGATGCCGTCCGCTTCCAGCTCTCGCAGTTGCAGAGCGAGCATGCGCCGCGAACAATCTTTGATATACCGCTGTAAATCGCTGAAACGGCACACGTTATTTTTCAGCAAGTGGTACAAGATGACACTCTTCCACTTGCCGGAGATAATCTGCAGGGTGCTTTCAACGGGACAGCCCGCTTGGCAAGCATAAATACGACGTTTCATGTTTCTCCCTCCACAAATTTGGTTCAATGCTCATTTTATCACGAAAGTCAAAATTTTCGATCATGGCAAACTCGGTGAACCGAATGTAACAGGGTAACAAAAATTTCACGATTGCACCTTTTTTTAAGGAAAGATAGGATAAATCGTAAAGGGAGGTCATCATATTGGGTTCAATGATGAAGGCAGTTGGATTCAAGCAGCACTTACCGATAAGCGATCCAAACAGTTTGATTGATTTTACAGTACCTAAACCGGAGGCAACAGGTCGCGACCTACTCGTTCACATTGATGCGGTTTCAGTAAATCCGGTCGATGTGCTTGTTCGCCGCAGCGGGCACGGTGCCTTAAAACAACCGAAAGTCATTGGGTGGGATGCCGCCGGGACAGTCGAAGCAATTGGTGATCGAGTGACTTTCTTTGCTATTGGCGATCGGGTCTTTTACGCCGGATCGTTCATCCGTCCCGGAAGTGATAGCGAATTTCAGCTGGTCGATGAACGTCTCGTTGGACACGCCCCGACAAAATTAACTGACGCACAAGCGGCGGCCATGCCGCTGACCGCTTTGACCGCCTGGGAAGCGCTGTTCGAACAGCTGGAAATAAATCCTGAAAATAAGCGGGAAAATCGGCAACACAATTTGTTGATTATCAGCGGTGCCGGCGGCGTCGGCTCAGTCGCCGTTCAGCTGGCTCATTGGGCGGGGCTCCGTGTGATTGCAAGTGCGTCGCGGCCTGAAACCGTTCGGTGGACGAAGCAATTAGGTGCCAATGAGACGGTAAACCATCGAAAAAATTTAGTTGCCGAAGTAAGCAATTTGGGCTATCGGTACATGGATTCTATCTTGGAATTAAATGACTTGGACGGCCACTGGGAAGAAATGGCGGAGATCATCCAACCGAACGGCCGGATTGTTTCGATCACGGAGAATCGCCGTCCGGTAGACTTACAGAAATTAACCAAAAAGCGGGCAAAATTTGCCTGGGAGTGGATGTATACAAAATCTTATTATCAGACCGACGATATGGCGAGTCAGCACGCAATTCTCGATCAAATTGCCGACCTGCTGGACACCGGTACAATTCGAAGTACGCTCACGAGACAACTCGGACCAATCAACGCCGAAAATCTGCGCCGGGCGCATGCGTTCGTTGAAACAAATCGCATGATTGGAAAAGTCGTGGTTGCCAATCGCTGAAAACCGCGCTCCCAAGGATCCGCGCGATCAGTGAAGTGACGGCCGGAACGTTTGCGTACGGCTGATCGTAACCGTCGTCCCCTCGTCGATTTTTGAAGTCACATCAACATGTAATGCCAGCCGGTCGGCGACTTCTTTTACAAAGAACAGGCCTAAGCCCGTCGCTTTTTTATCGCGCCGGCCATTGTAACCGGTAAAGCCGTGTTCGAACAAGCGCGGCAGATCTTCCTCTAAAATGCCGATACCTGTGTCGCTGATGCGAATTGCCGCCGAAGAAAGATGGATGCGGACGCCGCCCTTTTCCGTATATTTCACGGCATTGCCGATAATTTGTTCAAGGGCAAAGGACAGCCATTTCTCATCGGTCGTCCAGGTGGCCGCACCGTCGACCGCGACACCGAGTCCCTTCTTGATGAACAGGGGGGCAAACTTCCGCACGAGTGCCTGAACAAGCGGTTTAAGCGCTACCTGAGTGAAACGATAATCCGTCTTGTCATTATTCAAGCGCAGATAATAGAGTAACATCTCCAGATAATTTTCCAATTGAAAAGTCTGTTCCCGCAATTCAGCGGTCGTGAACTCACCCGTCTGCCCCATCAAATCAAGCACGGATAGCGGCACTTTCATTTGGTGGCTCCAAATGCGCACCACATCGGTTAAGTTCTCGTCAAACTGTTGCACTGCCGAAAGCTTACGTTCATAGTAGGCTTTTTGCTCGTCAAGTAGTTTCAGCATATCTTTTTCGGCTGCGGATTCCGGTTTTAAATCAACAAAGGGCACGACCTGACGAATCCGCTCGTGGTGGCGCCGCCAAAATAAGCAATAATCATAGCCGCCGAAGACGATCAGAGCGGTCGCTCCGAAACCGACACTCGCCCAAAACGCGCGGCCGGGCAAACCGTATAGATAAAAAGTGAAGCCGATCACGATCACGGTGAATAAAATGGCATAAATATAATACTTCCGCTCATGCCAATACATAACCGACACCCCGCACCGTGCCGATGTAGTCAAAACCGACGGCGCTGAGCTTTTTGCGCAGCCGCGCAACATTGACTTGCAGTGCATTGGCATTCAAATAGTCATCGGATTCCCAGAGCTTCGCTAAAAGCACCTCTTTCGTCACGGTTTGGCGGGGGTGCTCAAATAAAGCACGGAGCAATCTTGCCTCCGTCGGCGTCAAATCGACCTTTTGTGGTCCTTTTTTCAAGACGGTTCCTTCAAGTACAAATCCATTGAAGGTGAGTTGCACCTGTGAAAAACTGTAAGTCCGGCGCAGCAGTGCATTGATTTTCGCTTTCAATACGGCGACAGAAAACGGTTTCGTCACATAATCGTCCGCTCCCATGTTCATTGCCATCACCTGGTTCATCTCATCATCTGCCGAACTCAGGAAAATAATCGGCGTTGTCGCCCTTTTACGAATCTCCGTCGTCCAATAAAATCCGTTAAAATACGGCAGGGTGATATCCATTAAAATCAAATTCGGTGTCGCTTCGGCAATTTCCTGGCGAACGCTGCGAAAATTCTGTACCGAAACCAAATCGTATTCCGTTAGCGCCGCCTTCAGCTGTTTGACCATCGCCCGATCATCTTCGACGACAAATACGGTTGCCATGACATCGTCCTCCCATGCGGTTCGGATACCTTTATTCTAACGGTCTTGCCCACCGGCGCCAAATCGCGCGCGAGACGTTTTTTAAATCGCTACCGGTTGATCTCATTAGTTGATCTCACTATCTGAGCCACAATCGTCGGTGCATGCAAAAGAGCGCCCCCTTTCGCAAGGAGGACGCCCATATTCATCGTTCGACGATGCGGTAATAAGCCCGGCTGGTTTGTTTGTAGATGAGGTAATACATTGCTGCTACGACCGCAATGGTCGCCGCGCTGGCCAGAAAGATCGTGCTGAACCGGGTCGCCCCGAACAAACTGATCAATTTTCGGATCATCAGAAAGGCAAAACCAAAATGAACGACGGCAACCGTAATCGGCAGGAAGAAAACAAGTAACACTTGCGAGCGGATCGTCCGTCGCACCTCGCCGCCGCTCAGCCCGACTTCTTGCAGAATGGCAAAGTTGCGCCGATCCTGTTCCCCTTCGGAGATTTGCTTGTAATAGATGATCAGCGCCGTCCCCAGAATGAAGGTGAAGCCCAGGACCAAGCCGATGAACAGGAAACCACCGGTGAAAGCGACATAGGCCTTATGCAACTTCGCATAGACATCCACATAAGGCACGTCCGCCGCTTTGGCCTTCCCCGGTTCGACGCGGTGAATCCTAGCGCCGACGACCCGATAGTCGGACAGTGCCCGGTTCAGCTTCGTCGCCGCCTGCGGATTCATGTCGGCATAAATCGTCGTTTCAAATCCCGGCCCCCATAATGTCTTGGCGGTTCGGGCGGCAGCCAGGACCGGACGAACCTGTGCCTTGTGATTGACAATCAAGACCAAGCCGTCGATCGCCGACTTATTGGCCGATGGAAAATTTTTAATGGCGGCAATGCGCCCTTTAATGGTAAAGGTCCGGCCCCAGAAGCTGATTTGATCCGCGGCAAATTTTCCATCGGTCGTATAGACGACGGCTTCATTGCCGCGCAGCCGGACCGTTTTGCCGGTCAGCTGCCGGTAGGTCTTGGCCCTGTCTCTTATACACATCTGACGCTGCCGACGAATAGCCTTGTGTAGATC
>UQRJ01000044.1 GCA_900543345.1 uncultured Sporolactobacillus sp.
GTGAAGAGCACAGAAATAAATCTTATTTCGGTCTTGACTTAATACCACAAGACTTAAAGCCATGTCGTGTCTATCCAGTGAATGAAACCATTGCAGCTGTTCGCTCAATTTGACCGTTTCCCCGATAACGATCATTGCCGGACTCTTGATGCATTTGCTTTTGGCAAGCTGAGCAATTCGAGACAATGGAGCGATACATGTTCGTTGATGTTCTGTCGTTCCCCATTCAATCACTGCCGCCGGAGTCTCTGGCGCAAGACCAGCAGCGACCAGTTGCGTTGCGAGCTGCGGGAGTACTGACACCCCCATGTAGATGGCTAACGTATCCGCCGCTTCGACCAGTTTCGACCAATTTATGCGGTCTTGACTACCGACTCGCTGGTGCGCTGTAACGAATGTAACGGATCGCGCCTGATCGCGGAATGTGACCGGAATGCCGGCATAGGCCGGGGCGGCGATCCCCGCCGTCACCCCCGGTACGATTTCAAAGGCGATGTGATGTTTCACCAATGCGAGTGCTTCTTCGCCGCCCCGACCGAAAATGAATGGATCGCCGCCCTTCAAGCGGACTACCGTCTCATATAATCCGGCGTATTTGACAAGCAGGTCGTTAATGGTACGCTGAGCCTGGCAATGGCCGTGAGGTGTTTTGCCGCAATAGATCAATTTAGCAGTCGGCTTTGCCTCACGCAGCAATGCTTCGGCGACCAAACGGTCATAGAGAACGACATCGGCCGCTTGCAGGAGCCGCAGCCCTTTGACCGTGATCAGGCCGGGATCTCCCGGCCCGGCCCCGATCAGGAAAACTTTGCCTGTCATCTGACCACACCTTTATTCATAAGATTTTCGCGGCTCAATCAGATAGCCGGCGCCTTTGCCTTTAATGGCTTTCCTTTCGACTAATGCCAAGTCGGCGACGGCCGGCCGTTTCAACAGCCGGTGTTGGATTTCTCGATCCGCTATCCGAAAAGCATTTTCCGGGGTGTCCGCTGCTGCAACAAAGGGCATGTCTCCGTTTTCCGTCGATACGATAAAACGATACAATTCCATTGCCTGTCCTCCCCCGTTATTCGCCATAGGTCTTTAGTATTTCATTTAAAACGGCTTGCAGCTTCTGCGTACCGAGTCGTTCTCTGAAGGAAAAGAACGTTTCACCTTTTTGTTTCTCCTTTTTGAAATAAAGGAGAAAATCCTTCAGTACGTCGGAAATCTGCGTTGCCGGGATTTTTCCTCTCAGTCGATCATTGAACCGACCGCCGTCGTTCAGCGTGCCGCCGACGAAGATCTCGTAAGCGTCGATCAACTGATTGTTTTTCCGTAATTTTAACCCCTGAATGCCGATGTCGGCGATCTGACGCTGACCGCAAGAATTTGGACAGCCAACCATATAGATTCTGACTGGCACATCGAGATGAACCTCCCTGTCCAGCCGGTCGGCAATTTTTTCCATGATATCCTTCGTATTGGTCAACGCCTTATTGCAGAACTCATCGCCCGTGCAGGCCATAGCATAACCGATAAACGGAGCCGGATGAATCGGGTATTTTTTGAAAATATCGTGCGCCAGCAGTTCGTCGACGCGTTCTTCCGGTAGATTGGGAATAATCAGATTCTGAGAATTGGCGGTACGCAGTTCGCCGCTTCCGTATTGATCGGCAAGTTCGGCGATCTTCAGGAAGTCGTCCGCTTCCATCCTTCCGACCGGGATACTGATCCCGACATAGCGAAGGCCCTTTTGCTTCTGCGGATGGACGCCGAAATAGAAACCGCCGTTCCATCCGACGGTTTCGTTTTTACCGGCGGATGGAAGTGGTCCCGTCAGCTTGAACACCTCTTGCTCAAATTTTTCGATGCCCCAGTCCGCTATCAAATATTTTAAACGGGCGCGGGCTCTACTCTTTCGATAGCCAAAGTCGCGATAGATTGTCGTCACGGCGGAAGCGACGTTGATGACTTGATCGAATGTGACAAAAGCATTGATCTGTTTAGCAAGATACGGTTTTGCCGCCAAGCCGCCGCCGACTTTGACGTTAAAACCGAGCACCTTTCTCCCGGCGATGATTTTCGAGGCGGGAACAAAGGCCAGATCGTTGATTTCGGCATGACCGGCGTTATAAATATTGGCGTTGATCGATATTTTGTATTTTCTCGGCAGATTGGAGAAGTCGGGATTATCTTCAAAAAACCGAAAAACTTTGTCTACGATGGGACGCGTGTCGAATAATTCGTTCGGATCGATACCGGCCAGTGGGTTGCCGACCACGTTACGCGGTGCGTCGCCTTCTGCCTCGCTGGTGGTCAGATCGACCTTTTTCAGAGTGGTGAAGATTTCCGGCAATTTCTCCAGCGGTACCCAGTGAAACTGAATGCACTGGCGGGTCGTAATATCAAGTACGTTTCGGCCGTACGTTTTCCCGATCTCGGCTAATATTGCGGCTTGCCGGTGATTCAGGATGCCGGTCGGTATTTTGACGCGCATCATGAACAGCCCTTTATCTTGTGGACGCTGAACCGTCAACCCGGCGTATTTAAAATACATATATTGATCTTTAGGAATGGATGCGAAACCTTGTTCGATATATTTGGGGATATCCGCAAATATAGATAAACCATCTTTCTTAAGTTTATTCATCTCGTTTTTATTTAGTTGTTTATTATTGCTCCATACTTTGGTATAACTCAAACGCTCCCACCCCTTGCTTTTTGTTTTGCCGAATAATCGTTTGATTGCCGACCGCTGTTTTGACGGCAAGACTACGGCTCTTATTTTCAGTCGGAATGAATCGTGCTGTTTATTTTTAATAATTATAAATTTTGCGGCTGCCAAAGTCAATAATTCCGATGGGTTTTAAGGAATTATCAATGGCTGAAGCAATCATTCGGTCTTTACCGATAATTAATCCTTGCCTAAATCATAGTTACGTGATAGGATTAATTCAATTTAAACGACTCTTATCCAGAGCGGCGGAGGGAATTGGCCCGATGAAGCCCGGCAACCACTTTGTTTTTGCGATAAAGTACAGGTGCTAAATCCAACAGGAATTTCCTGAGAGATAAGGATGCCGACGACAACGGATCATGTCGACCTCTTTCTTCCGGGAAGAGGTTTTTTTTAATCAAGCGGGGTGAAAAAGATGAGGCAATGCTGCTGAAACAGAAATTGACTGGGTAAGCGCCGTTACGTTTCTCAACTTTGCCGACCCGGAATATACAAATTTTATTAAGGGGGAATGGTGCATGTCGATCGACGCAACTCCTGGGACAAATACAATAAAAGAAAGCGGCTGGTCCGAACTGATCCGCAAGGAGGACTGGTGGGCAGTCTGGATCGGTTTAGTTCTTGTTGTCGCCGCGCTATTATTCTGGACGGCCGGTAGTTCGTTGAAAGTGCTGACCGCCCAGATTTCCGGCTGGTCCGATTTCCCGGCGCTTGGCGGCGTCCTGTCGGCCCATCTTGGATCAATCGTTCTGCTCTTCTTAACTTATCTCATTCTGTTTTCGATTAGCGGGTCATTTCTTCATATTAAGGTCGGGTCTTTTATTGGCGGCTTCGCATTACTGTTCGCAATCAGTGTTGCCGTCAACATTTTCAGCAGCTGGAGCTGGGCCAGCCAATATAATCTGGAGGCGCCGATTGTCGCTCTGGTTGTCGGTTTAATCGTCGGCAATCTGCTTCCGCTGGCGAACTGGTTTCAATCCGCACTGCGAACAGAGCTCTATGTCAAAACCGGCATTGTCCTTCTCGGTGCGACATTGCCGTTCACATTAATCATTCAGGCCGGTCCCGTTGCGTTTTTGCAGGCGACGGTTATCTCGGTCATTACGTTCCTCGTCATCTACTTTGTGGGAACGCGTTGGTTCGGACTCGATAAACGTTTCGCGGCGACCCTCGGCGTCGGCGGCTCTGTCTGCGGTGTCTCGGCATCGATTGCGGTCGGCGGTGCCGTCAAAGCGAAGAAAGAACACGTCTCGATCTCGATTTCGCTCGTTGTGATTTGGGCCGTCGCCGCTATTTTCCTGCTCACACTGCTCATTAAATGGTTCGGCATACCGGCGGGTCCCGCGGGAGCCTGGATTGGAACATCGGAATTTGCCGATGCGGCCGGCGTGACAGCGGCCAGCACGTTCGGCGATCATGCTTTGAACGCTTTCACGCTAATGAAAGTCATCGGACGCGATATCTTTATCGGCGTCTGGTGCTTCGTTCTTGCTTTTATTTCAATTACCGTGTGGGAAAATCAAAAAGCGGGAACGCATGCCGATGCATCGGAAATTTGGCGACGGTTCCCTAAATTTATTATCGGATTTTTCGCCGTTTCGCTTTTATTGACAATCGTGATTGCCGCTTCATCACTGAGTGCCCGGACGGTCATTAATAGCGACGTGATCGCTCCGATTAAGGAATTTAGAACGTGGGCGTTCACCTTTACTTTTCTCTCCATCGGGCTGACCACGCGTTTCAAGGAGTTGGCCGCGTTCGGTTGGAAACCGTTTGCGACTTTCAGCACCGGAGCCGTCGTCAACATTGTGCTTGGCTATGTTCTTTCCGTATTACTTTTACACAATTTCTGGGTGGCACTTTGACCGCATCTGGATCCGCTTCCCTTTGGCTGTTGATTTGAAAACGGGGGGTCACGATAAAAAATGGCAAAAGAGCGAATAATCTGCAAAGAACATCTGACAGTCGTACTTGATTTCTGCTCGCGTCCCGGTTTGGCGGATTTTCGAAACAACTTGGCGGCACATCCCGGTCCGCAGCAGATTCGTGCGTTCCGTTCCCGCTTATCCGAGCGGCTTGAACGTATTGCCCGAATGGTTGAAATTCTTCGGCTCCCGGATGAAGGTTGGGTAGTCAGCGGCAAGAAAAACCGGATCATTCTTGAGTCCGATCGTGCCGATTTCCAAACTGTCGTCGATCGGCTGACCCAGCACGGTTTTTATCCGTCCGAGTATCGGCTTCTTGTCGAGTATGAACGTAAATGGGGCATGCTGTGATCCTGTACAATTGATCGGTGAGCAGTGAAAATGGTTCGGGCAGTGATGCCCGGACTGTTTTTTTTCACTGCGCAGAATTTTTTATCGTGCCCTGCTGATAGTCATTGAGCGACAGGCTTTCAGTAGAATAATTCCGGGCAAACGGCAATAGGACGGCAATACGTGTTGGTGGACCCAACTGCCATCTGAAGGCAGCTGCGGGGGACTGCATTTGATTGGATAAATAGATGTTTTATGGACCCAACTGCCACCCGACCCCGTCGATCGGCCGAATCATCGGTCCGACTTCACCGACTGAAAAAATTAGTGTAATATGAAGGAGAATACTTTTACAGAGCAGCGTGCGACAATGTTTGGAGCGATGCGCGATATGGATCGAGACGGATACTGGACGGTTTCCCAACTTCGTCATCAGGCCGCAGTACTTCGCGGGCAAGCGACGCCGACACGAGTGCTGATGAATGCACGATATCTGAATACGTACTTGAAAACATGGGAGCGGGCGAATATCTGGCTGGACGGCGATCGGATTGTCTATGTCGGTGATCGATCTGCGGCAAAGATGGACAGGGCAACGGAAATCACGGATTGTTCCGATTTTGTTCTCGTACCCGGCTATATTGAGCCGCATATTCATCCCGGGCAGCTTTATAATCCGCTGACACTTGCCGCCTATGCCGCTCCGCTGGGAACGACAACGTTGATTTGCGACAATGCGATTTTGTTCCGGGAAATGAGTGATGAAGCGGCATTCCGGGCCATCGCACAGTTGGCACAGCTCCCGGCCCAATTCTACTGGTGGTTCCGCTATGATGCTCAGACCGAAGGATCGGCGACGCTATTTAATGATAAACGGATTCATACCTGGCTGCATCATCCGCTGGTCGTTCAGGGCGGCGAACTGACGGGGTGGCCAAAAGTCGTTCGCGGTGACGACGGCTTACTTTCGTGGATGCGCGAGACGAAGGTGCTGCGCAAGCCGATCGAGTCGCATCTCCCCGGTGCATCGGAACGGACGCTGACGCAGCTGAAACTATTCGGTGCCGATTGCGACCACGAAGCGATGACCGGCGAAGAGGCTGTGATGCGGCTGAAACTCGGCTATACGGTATCGTTGCGTTATTCGTCGATTCGTCCCGATTTGCCAGATATGCTGAAGTCGATGCTAACGGCAGGTGTCCGCGATTTCGATCATGTGCTGATGAACATGGACGGTGCAACGCCGGCGTTTCTCAAGCAGGGGATCTGTGACCGGCTCGTGCGGATTGCGCTTGACGCCGGCGTACCGACGATAGATGCTTATATGATGGTTTCCGCCAATGTCGCGGCGCATTATAATTTAAATGATCGCATTGGCCATATCGCGCCGGGAAGGCTGGCCAATATTAATTTCCTGCGTACGTCTGCCGATCCTCGACCGGCGGCGGTACTGTCTAAGGGACAATGGCTGCGACGCGGGGCCGGACGGACAGATTTCCCCGCCTCTGGTTGGCAGCGCATCTTCGGCGCAGCGCGGATCGATTGCCCGCTGACGGAACGGGATCTTGATGCCGCAAGTCTAATTGGGATCGACATGGTGAACGATGTGATTACCCGGCTGTTTACGCTTGAGATGGCGGATCCGCTGCCCGCCGGCGTACTCTATCTGACATTGGCGGATCGCGAGGGGAAATGGCGGGTCAATGCGTATCTGCGTGGCTTTGCGCGCGACCTATCGGGACTGGCGAGCAGTTTTTCCGCGACTGGCGACTTGCTGTTGATCGGCCGCAGCAAACCGGCGATGATTGCGGCATGCCGGCGAGTGAAGGCGATCGGCGGCGGCCTAGTGCTTATGGAACACGGCCGTCCCGCGGCGGAACTTGCTCTTCCTGTACTTGGGTGCATGTCGGCTCTGCCGATCGAGCGACTGATTCCGGCGACGGAGCAATTTGAAGTAGCGCTGCGCCGGGCGGGTTATACGCTTGGCGATCCATTTTTCAGTTTGCTGTTTCTCCCGGCGACGCATCTGCCTTATATCAGAATCACGCCTGCCGGGTTGTATGATGTGATGGGGAACAAACTGATAACCGGGCGGCAATAGCCGGGCCGTGTTGTTTAAGCGATTGTGAAGGGAATGGGCAATGTGCAAATCGATAAATTGAGAGGACAAACGCTCGATCGACTGTTCGATGCGATTCTAACGTTGAAAGACCGGGAAGAATGCTATCGCTTTTTCGACGATTTATGCACGATGGGGGAAGTCCAGTCGTTGTCACAGCGGCTGGAAGTCGCGCGCATGCTGCTGGCCGGTCATACGTATCACCATATTGAGGAAAAAACGGGTGCGAGTACGGCGACGATTTCGCGTGTCAAGCGTTGTCTCAATTTTGGCAACGACGGCTATCAGATGACATTAAAACGGTTGAACGAACAAAAATGACCAAGAAATTTTATATATTCGGGATGTGGGAACATGAACGGCATGTCTCAGGAATTGCTTGAAGGACTGAACCCGCAGCAGCTCAGAGCGGTCCGCCATCAGGACGGACCGCTGCTGATTATGGCCGGAGCGGGAAGCGGGAAGACTCGTGTACTGACCCATCGCATGGCTTATTTGATGATTGAACGCAACGTGGCGCCGTGGCATCTGCTGGCAATTACGTTTACCAATAAAGCGGCAAAAGAAATGCGTGAACGGCTGGAACAGCTGGCCGGTCCGCTGGTTAACGATGTCTGGGTATCGACGTTTCACTCCATGTGCGTACGAATTTTGCGGCGGGACGCCGATCGGCTCGGCATCAACCGGCAATTTTCCATTCTCGACAGCACCGACCAGCAATCGGTTGTTAAGCATATTTTAAAAGATATGAATCTTGATCCGAAAAAATTTACCCCCCGCAGCATGCTCGGTAAGATCAGCGCAGTGAAAAATGAGCTGCGGACGGCCGAGAATTTTGCGAGTCATGTGACGGACGGCGATCTGTTTGCCGAAGTGGTCCGCGACGTTTACCAAGAATATGAAAAACGATTGCGCCAGAATCAGTCGCTGGATTTCGACGACCTGATCATGACGACGGTGCATCTCTTCCAACAAGTACCGGAAGTGCTTGAATACTATCAGAAAAAGTTTCAATATATTCATGTCGATGAGTATCAGGATACCAATCGCGCCCAGTATGTGCTGATTCATCTGCTAGCGGACCGCTTCAAAAATCTATGCGTTGTCGGCGATTCGGATCAGTCGATCTATGGCTGGCGCGGAGCGGACATTCATAACATCCTCTCGTTTGAAGAAGACTATCCTAATGCGACGGTCATTAAACTGGAACAGAATTACCGATCGACGAAAAAAATTCTTGAAGCAGCAAACCATGTGATTGAAAACAATCATAACCGCAAACCGAAGAAACTTTGGACGGAAAATGCGGATGGGAAAAAGATTAGTTATTATCAGGCACAGACGGAGCACGATGAGGCGAATTATGTCGCCCGGGAAATGCAGAAACTGAAAACGGGTGGTTGCCGCTATGCGGATGTGGCCGTGCTGTACCGGACGAACGCCCAGTCGCGTGTGATTGAAGAGACGCTCGTCAAGGCGAATATTCCTTATCGGATGGTCGGCAGCATTCGCTTCTATGATCGCAAGGAAATCAAGGATATTCTGTCTTATCTGCGGCTGATTGCCAATCCCGACGACGATGTCAGCCTGGCCCGCGTGATTAACGAACCGAAGCGCGGCATCGGCGCTTCATCGATGGATAAATTGGCGGATCATGCAATGAAATCCGACTTATCGCTGATGCGGGCGATCGACGAGGTGGATCAGACCGGCATCGCCTTACGGACGGCGCGGAAAATGCGGGCATTTGCCGACATGATTGGCAACTGGGCGAAAATGACCGACTATTTGTCGGTCACCGACTTGGTTGAAGATGTGCTCGATAAGTCGGGTTATCGTCAGGCACTTGCGGCCGAGCATTCGCTCGAAGCGCAGAGCCGGCTGGAGAACCTTGATGAATTGCTTTCGGTGACAAAAGAATTCGAAGCTTCCAGCGAAGATAAATCATTGATTACCTTTCTGACCGAGTTGGCGCTCGACTCCGATACGGGTGAGGTAGAGGACCAGCTGCCGCAGGATGCGGTGACGCTGATGACGCTGCACTCGGCCAAGGGGCTTGAGTTTCCCGTTGTCTTTCTGATTGGCATGGAAGAAGGCATTTTTCCGCATGCCCGTGCGCTGGATGACGCAGACGAGATGGAGGAAGAGCGACGCCTGGCCTACGTCGGCATTACCCGGGCTAAGCAGCGCCTGTTTCTGAGCTCAGCCGAGGTGCGGATGCTGTTTGGACAGAGCATGCCGCACCCCGTCTCGCGATTTGTCAAAGAAATCCCCGACGAATTGCTTCACGTTGAAGTGTCGGGCGCAAGTCATTTTCAGGCGGATGCCCCCGATTTTTTGCGCCGGCGGGACGCGCCGATTTATCGCCAGCCGGTGCCGATGCTTCACAAGCAACCCCATACCGGCCAGGATTGGCATGCCGGCGACAAAGTCATGCATAAAAAGTGGGGCGCGGGGACGGTTGTTGCCACCAAGGGAAGCGGCGACAAAGTCGAACTGGATATTGTTTTTCCACAGCCGATCGGTTTGAAAAAGTTGCTGGGTGCCTTTGCACCGATTGAAAAAGTTTAATAATAACGAATAAGAATGTGTCGAAGGAGACGGAATGGGAATGGCAGAACGAGTCCCGAAGCGTGTGCGAGAATTGCGGGCGTTGCTGAATCAGTACGGCTATGAATATTACGTGCAGGATAATCCGAGTGTCCCGGACAGCGAATACGACCGACTGATGCAGGAGCTGATCGCCCTGGAAAAGGCGCATCCGGAATGGATTACGCCCGATTCGCCGACGCAGCGTGTCGGCGGGCAGCCGCTTAAGGCATTTCATAAAGTCACGCACGAGGTCCCCATGCTCAGTCTGGGCGACGTGTTCAGCAAGGCAGAGCTGCTCGACTTCGATCGACGCGTCCGCCAGGCCGTCGGCGATGTTACTTACGTCTGCGAACTGAAAATCGACGGGCTGGCTGTTTCGCTCACCTATGAAAAAGGTCAGTTTGTGCTTGGCGCTACACGTGGAAACGGCACGATCGGTGAGGATATCACCAGCAATTTGCGAACGGTTCGCTCTATTCCGCTTGTTCTGCCGGAGCGCGTGGATCTTGAAGTGCGCGGCGAATGCTACATGCCGAAGAAGTCGTTTGAAAAACTGAATGAGGAGCGGCGTAGAGCCGGTGAGCCTTTGTTCGCTAATCCGCGTAATGCGGCGGCCGGGTCGCTGCGTCAGCTCGATCCGAAAGTAACCGCTCGGCGCGGCCTGTCCGTCTTTCTTTATAGCTCGGCCCGATTTAACCGGGAAAAAATCGGGACGCATTATGATTTGCTGCTGATGATCAAACGGCTTGGCCTGCCGATCAATCCTGAATCGCGGCGCTGCCGGTCACTGGCGGAAGTTTTCGATTACATCGAAGAGTATACAGAAAAACGGGACACATTGCCCTATGGCATTGACGGCATCGTTGTTAAAGTCGATTCAATTGCTCAGCAGGAGGCGCTCGGACACACTGCCAAATCGCCGCGGTGGATGATTGCCTATAAATTTCCGGCTGAAGAAGTCGTCTCGACCCTTGAAGCCATCGAGGTGAGCGTCGGCCGTACCGGCGCTATCACACCGACCGCCGTGCTGACTCCCGTTTCCGTTGCCGGTACCACGGTCAGAAGGGCATCGTTGCATAACGAAGACTTAATTAAGGAGAAAGATCTGCGGATCGGCGATCGTGTCGTGATTCGTAAGGCCGGCGACATCATTCCGGAAGTAGTGAATGTGTTGACCGAACAGCGCACCGGTACGGAAAAATCATTTTCAATGCCGGCGCGTTGCCCAGAGTGCGGCAGCCGTCTCGTCCGTCTTGAAGGAGAGTCGGCGCTCCGCTGCATCAACCCAAAATGCCCGGCATTGATTCGCGAAGGCCTGATTCATTTTGTCTCGCGCGAAGCAATGAACATCGACGGTCTCGGTGAAAAGGTAATCACACAGCTTTTTCAAAAAAAATTGATCTCCGACGTCGCCGATCTCTATAAATTACGTCGTGAAGATCTGATTTCGATGGAACGGATGGGTGAAAAATCGACAACCAATCTGCTCGAAGCGATCGACCGTTCAAAGCACAATTCGTTGGAGCGGCTGCTGTTCGGGTTGGGCATTCGTTTTATCGGATCAAAGGCGGCATTGTTATTGGCACGCGCTTTTCGCACAATGGATCGGCTTGCCGCCGCGACGATGGAAGAACTGATCGCTGTCGATGATATCGGTGAAAAGATGGCCGACTCGGTCGTTACCTATTTTGCCAAACCGGAAGTGCGGGCACTGATCGACGAATTGAAGGCAGCCGGACTGAATATGGACTACCTTGGCCCCGTTCCGGAAGGGGCGGCGCAAAGCAGTTCACCGCTGAATGGAAAAACAATCGTTTTAACGGGGAAACTGGAGAAAATGTCTCGCCCCGAAGCAAAAGAAGCCATCGAAAGCCGCGGCGGCACAGTCACCGGCAGCGTAAGCAGTCGCACGGATCTGGTCATCGCCGGCGAAGCGGCCGGTTCCAAACTGGATAAAGCGCGCCAATTCAATGTCGAAGTATGGGATGAGGCGCGTTTTCTCGACGCGCTTAACAATTGAGGAGGGAACCTCGTTGAAACGTCTGAAATGGAGCGTGGCGGCAATTGCCGCGCTTGCCCTTCAACTGACGCTGTCGGGATGCTGGTTCAACAATGGATCGGAAAATAAAGTCGTCAGTGAAAAAAGTGGAAAAACAAAAACCGTAAAGGTGATCCCCGCGGCCAATAGTAAGGATTACCGGACAATCAAACCGAGTGCGAACGATACGGCCCGCGGTTATATCCAATATGGTGTGAAAAATCTGGTCGACAGCGATCAGATGGAAAGCGGACTGATGAATTTGTCGAAGACTGTGTTCAGTCCCGACCAATATGTTTTCCAGAATCGGCATACATTGAACGAGAAGATGATCAATAGCATCCTGTATCGCAAAGGTCAGGAAAAAAAGAACAATGATTCACAAACCGATAACCTGGCGGGATTGAATCCGCCGCTTGGAAAAGGCAAAGATGCCGTTGCGAAAGCAAAAAACAGTCCGAAATATATGAATTATGTGCTTGAACAGGATTATTTAAAGGAGAACAAGAGTGGCAAGTATGCGCTTGGAGGCGTATCAATCGCCGTTTCACTCAACTCGGTCTATACCGACAGCATTATGGATAATAAAAAACTGATACATGATATTTCCGTACCGCTCAAAAGTTCGACGGTGAAAGCCTGGGGCAAAGCGCACGCGCCGGAAATCCTGAAACGCATTCGCAGCGTCTCATCCTTAAAAAATGTACCGATTCTGCTGACACTTTATAAAACGGCGGATCCGAATTCGGCGATACCGGGCGATTTCTTTGCCAGTACGTATGTCGATGCAGGTTCTTCAACGATTGGCAAGTGGGAGTCGATTAACGACGCTCATGCGCTGTTCCCGTCGACTGCGGCTTCCGCAAAATATAAAGCGGACAGCGAAAAGTTTAATAATTTTAAGGAAGATGTTCAGAATTATTATCCCGACTACATTGACATTATCGGCAAAGGCTATTATCACAATAATCAACTGAAAGACTTGACGTTGACCATCAATATGAATAAGTTCAGAGATCAGACGGAAATCATTGGTTTTTCCGATTATGTCGCTTCAATTGTCAACAATCGTTTCGGCTTCTCGCGCGACATCCCAGTGCATATCTATATTACAACCGGCAGTGTTCAGGAAGCGCTGATCGAACGGACATCGGACATGGACAAAGCCTATGTATCCATTTACAAGCCTTGAAGCCAGTGCGGCGGGCTCATCTATGCATGAGATGGCATGCTGCTGTACGTCGATACGATTTTCGTGCATCACGCGCGATTCTTGCTGCTACGTCCGCTATTTCTGCCCAAAGGACGATTCAGTTGCGGATAGCGCTGGTTTTTTGGCGTCAGCACGCTGTCAATTTGCTCGTCGGATAATTGTTCCGCGCTGCTGCTTAGTCCACGACTTTGATCCCAAAAGAGGCGACCAGTCCGGCGGCTTGAAACCTGTTAATCTTCAGCCCGGCTGCTCGCTGCGGATCGATCCGCAGCGTAAAAAACTCGCTTGTGGACAGATCGAGACCTTTAAGCGCGGTTTCACTGAAATCGGCTCCTTCGATCCGGCAGCGGTCGAAGGTCGGGCTGTGCATTTTTACGTGCTGAAAGACTGTTTCTTCCATTTTATTTGCTTCGAAGATAGTTTTCGTCAGCGTCGAATCGGAAAAATTCACATATGTCATCAGGCAATCGGTAAACAACGTGTCCTTAAATGACGCGCCGATGAACGTCTGTCTCTTATACACATCTCCGAGCCCACGAGACCCTAAGACATCTCGTA
>UQRJ01000045.1 GCA_900543345.1 uncultured Sporolactobacillus sp.
CGAGATGTCTTAGGGTCTCGTGGGCTCGGAGATGTGTATAAGAGACAGACGCAAGCGTTCTTTGCAGATCCGGCGGCGGGTGTGGACACGTTTTACTCGCCGCGCAAGTTTTTCGGTGTGCCCGACGGCGGTTATTTGTATACTAACGCGCGTAAGCAGCTCGATCTCGATGCGGATCCGGCGTATTATCGCTGCGATGCCTTGCTGAAGCAGATCGATCTCGGTGCTACGGCCGCCGAGCCGCTATTCGAGCAAAACGAGGCGTATCTGGATACATGTGGGATGCACGCGATGTCACCGGTGACAAGACGCCTGCTCGGCAGCATCGACTATCGGCATGTCCGCGAACGGCGTAACGCGAATTTCCGTTATCTGCATAACCGTCTCGAACCGTTGAACCAGCTGGAGGTAACGGCCGACGGACTGAACGGACCACTTTGTTACCCGCTGCTGACCGATCGCGGCGAAGCGCTGAAAGAAGCGCTGCTGGCCCGCCGCATTTATGTGAACGACTACTGGCAAGATGTAGCGGCGCACGTTTCCCCTTCTTCCTTCGAATATCGTCTGGCCAAGCGTCTGATTCCGCTGCCAGTCGATCAGCGTTATGGGGAAAAAGAGATGCACCGGATTGTTCAGGTGGTCCGCACGGCGCTGAACTGAAAGGTCCCCGCTGCAATCGATAAAGATGCATTCGGCTTCCGCCGCATGCGACTCCTTAATTAACCGGTGCGGCGCTAGAGGTCCGCCCTGCCTATTCCCTGGCGCAGAAGGGCTCTTCGACAGTCAGCCTATTAAACAAGCGCACCGGTGTGCTTGTTATTGTTTGCATGATTGTTGTTTTTGTTTCAATTTTTCGAGCTCGCGACCGATTTCCATGCGGCGCTGTTTCAAAGCAAGCAGGCGGCCGGCAATGGCATCGGTCGGCTCAATGGCGTGGATGCGTATCCGGCGGCACAGCATTTTGATCTGGCGATTGATTTCAAAAAATTTCCGCTGCAGGTCACGTGCTTTCTGCCGATAAGCGGACGAACTTTCCTGAATCTGTTTGAGCCGTTTAAGGATGTGCAGCTGCCAGGCAGTGTCGTTCAGACGACCGGCATAACAATAAAGATCAAGGTAATTGTCAATTTGCGCATATCTGGCTTCATTCATGATGGTCAGCCCCCCGTATTATTCCTTTTTCCGTGTTCGACCGGCCGGATTGCCCGGCACGCTTTTTCTTCATCCGTCGACATTTTTTCCATCCATGTCATCCCGCGCGCCACAAATTCACCTAACAATTATGAATTAACAAACAGTTTACCCGCTCGGATTGCGGCTGTCAACTCCTTGAAACACAAAAGAAACACCACTTCATTCCATTTATTCGTTGCCGCATGGATCGGTTTGCGCCGCTCTCCTCATATTCACGCAAAATCGCCACAATTCGCATAATACGTGAAGGTATCTTTATGTCTGCACGATTTCAGACCTGTTCCCGGACCGAAACGGCCGACGCACAGCACCGTGCTTGCGTCACTTGCTGCCGCTGTCCGGCTCATAAACTATGAATCACAATACGCATCGAAAAATTGCCGCTTCTTCCGCACGCGCCGCTTCCTCTTTCATTTTATGGTCCATTCGCATGAACATGTCGGACGTCCAACCCATCGATCAGTCAACGGCCGGCTTTTTCATAAATACAGGGCGGCTGCGGCATGCTTATAAAAACATCCTTTTCTTTTGCCGGAATAAGTGTTTTTATTATAAGTGGACGGGAGGAATTGCGATGAAAAAGCTGATTAACAAACCGGAGAATGTGATTGAAGAAATGCTGGAAGGCATGACCGCCGCTTATCCCGACGTGCTGAAGCGATTGGAGGGCACGAATGTGCTGGTCCGTAAAGATCTCAGCGCTAAAAAAGTCGGGCTGGTCGGCGGCGGCGGAAGCGGCCACGAACCGGCCCATGCCGGCTACGTCGGCAAAGGCATGCTGGATGCCGCCGTAGCGGGCGACGTGTTCACTTCGCCGACGCCCGACCAAATCTACGCAGCGATCAAAGCCGTCGAACGTGGCATGGGAGTATTGCTGATCGTGAAAAATTATACCGGCGACGTGATGAATTTCGACATGGCTAAGGAAATGGCGGAAGCGGACGGCATTCAGGTTGAATCGGTGGTCGTCAACGATGACGTCGCTGTGGAAAACAGTACGTTCACAGCCGGTCGGCGCGGCATTGCCGGAACTATTCTTGTGCATAAAATTGCCGGGGCCGCCGCAGAAAAAGGTTGGAATTTACAACAAGTCAAAGCAGCGGCTGAAAAGGTCATTGCCAACGTCCGCAGTATGGGCATGGCATTGACGCCTTGCACGGTCCCGTCGGCCGGCAAACCGAATTTTACGTTAGCGAACGACGAAATCGAAATCGGCATCGGTATTCACGGCGAACCGGGCACGCACCGCGAAAAAATCAAACCGGCGGATGAAGTGACAAAAGAACTGCTCGACAAAATACTCGCCGATCACCCGCTGCAAAAAGGCGACGAGATCGCATTGATGGTTAACGGCCTATCCGGTACGCCGCTGATGGAGCTGTATATCGTTAATCGGAAAGCGCACGAGTTACTTGATTCACTTGGCGTTCGCGTCTATCATACCTTTGTCGGCGAGTTTATGACATCGCTGGAGATGGCCGGTGCTTCGCTTACGGTGCTCAAACTGGATGATGAGCTGAAAAAGCTGCTCGAGAGCCCGGCGGATACGCCTGCACTGAAAGTGGCCGGTCGATAACACGAAAAAGGACGGGATGGTTTTTATGGCAGAAGTGAAACAAATTGTGCAGATCCTCCAATCGGTCGCTGCGGTTATCGAAAAAAACAAACAATATCTGACCGATCTGGACGCGGCGATCGGCGACGGTGACCACGGTACAAATATGAGCCGCGGTTTTACATTTGTGAAAAAGGTGCTGGAAGACTCAAGCATTCAGTTGCCAGCCGATCTGTTTAAAAAAAGTGCAATGGCGCTGATTGCCCACGTCGGCGGAGCGTCCGGACCGCTGTTCGGCACCGCCTTCCTGCGAGCAGCCGGCGCACTCAAAGATAAAACGGAACTGGGTAGCCACGATTATGTGGCGATTCTGAAAGCGGCAGCCGGCGGTATACAAATGCGCGGCAAGGCGCAAAAAGGCGATAAAACCATCCTCGACGCATTGCTTCCTGCCTGCGAGGCTGCCGAAGCGGCGGACAAAGCCGGGAAAAGCGTACAGGAAGTCCTCAATGCCGCGAAGGACGCCGCCGCACAAGGCGCTGCCGCAACCGAGCAGCTGATTGCCAAAAAAGGCCGGGCCAGCTACGTCGGTAAGCGCAACATCGGCCACCGCGATCCGGGCGCAGAATCGACGGCGTTAATGCTGGCCGCCGTTGCAGACAGTTGTGCAGCTATGGCCGAAGCATAGGCTGTTAATCGATTATTTTCACCGCAATCATTTATAAGAAAGGGGCCGGATAAATGGTCGGTATCGTACTCGTTTCCCACAGCCGGAAGATTGTCGAAGGCATTCAGGAGCTGGCCGCACAGATGGCCAAAAATACGCCAGTCGCCATTGCCGGAGGAACGGAAGACGATCGGATCGGGACAGATATTAATAAAATCACCAAGGCCATCCATGAAGTTAATTCCGAAGACGGCGTGCTGATTTTCTTCGATATTGGCAGTGCCTACATGAACGCGCAGATGGCTGTGGAAATGCTTGAAGACGGGCAAGACCGTGTTGAAATTGACGATGCGGCATTTGTGGAAGGGGCCATCACCGCCATTGTCGACAGCGGATTAAACAAGAACAGAGCCGAAATTAAGCAGGATATTGCCGATATGAAACTTCATAAGATGCCGGAATAATTACCCATGAATGGAATAAGCCGTCTCCGGTTTCCGAGACGGTTTTTTTGGTCAGTTGTGACTTTTTTTCAGATTCTTCATCGCACGCAGGACATCTTCCGAAAGCTGTTTAGCAACAGCGCTGCTGTTCTCTTTCTGGATTGCCTCATAAATCTCGCTGCGGTGAATGTCGACGGTTTTCGGCGCCTCAATTCCGAGTTTGATCTGATCGCCGTCAATCGCGACTACCTTAACCTCAATCGTATCGCCGATGCGAATCGACTCACCTATTTTTCGCGTTAAAATTAACATGGCTTCACGCCCTTTTCCCTTTTTTCTGAAAGAGCGGTTCATGCAGCGAATAAGGCGAATGATCCGGTATATATTGCTTCCCAATGCGCTTACGCATATTGATGACGATCGGCGCACGCAAATTAGCTGTCGACTCCGCAAACGGCGATTTGACGCTGATGACAGCCCAAATTCCCGCATCCTGTTCGGAATCGATCTCCAGCTGTTTAACGAATGAATCGGGAAGATCGACACAATATGACTCATAAAATAAAAACGGCGACGTCACCATCAAGGCAATTTGCACATCGTCCAGCGACTGCAGGATGGCAAACACATCGCCGAACGGCTGCAAAACATACCGCCGCTGATCGGCAAAACCGGGCAGCCCGGATGGAAAGCGGATGACATCTTTCTCTGCAATCGTTTGTTCGCCGTAATACTTTGTTTGAATTTTCACGTTGCGTTTATCCCTTCTCATCGACAAATAGTCCGACCGCCCGGATGTCGAGCGACGGGTACTGCGCCATTTTGATCTGGACGTCCCCCGGATGATATGTATATTCCGGAGCATGCGTTGTGCTTTGAATCTGCGGGTTGTGTCGCTGCCAGTCCACATGCAGATAGCCGGGATCAATTGTATAACGGACGGATAGGAACGGCGGCGTATGCCCCGTATCGTATGTTGTGCCAATATAGGCAGCGGCCGCACGGGCAGCCGCTTGCTGCGCCAATACGTTTTTTCCTTTTTTTTGTTCAATATGCAACAGTTCGTCGCCTTCACGTGCGCGGCGGGCAATTCCGTCCAGCACGGTCTGCCGGCCGGCCTGAGCAGATTCGCGGTTACGCACAATCGCCGATTTCAAATCGAGATTGTGCCAGGCAGCCGATTGATCGATGGTCAGCTGCGCCGGCCGCCGATCAATTGTCAGCGTCGCTTTTGGCTGCTCAATTGATTGCTCGGCATGCGGTTGGCGAATCGCCAACGACGCCGGCTGCGTCCGCACGGTGATTCTTCCGTACACTTGATGCATTTCCAGATGCGGCATCACAGTTGCCATCACAGATCATCCTTTATTATTGCAGGAAATCGACGAGCGACGTCTGGATAATCCGTGCACCCACGGACAGTGCCGCGTTATAAACGTTCTGCTGCTGATTCAAATCGACGATCGTCTCGGCATAATCGGCGTCTTCGTTATTGGACATGATTTTTGTCGCGATCGTATTCTGCTCACCCAGACGGTTTTTGATCATATCGAGACGATTCGTTTTCGCGCCGATATCTGCTTGAGCATTCCCGATTTTATCCAGTTGTGTATCGATTTTGTCCAGATAGGCGCTGATCTGATCACCTGAAGAACTGTCGTCATTTAGTGTGCCGATCAGTCCGTCGATCATGCCGAATAAGGTGTCGGTGTCATCCGTTTCCGGATCAGAATCCGCGGCAACCGTAAATACACTGTCCGGCGGTACGTTGATCGTCATCTGAATTCCGTCGTTCACCGCAATTTCAACGTCGGAATACGCCGGATCGTTTGCCGTCGCGGTCACCGTTTTAGTATCATCATCCGCTATCGTCAGTAGCGGCTTGTCCGTATTGCTGCCATCGAAAATATATTGCCCGCCGACCTGGGTATTGCCGAGCGTTACCAGCTGCTCCTTCAACTGCTCCACTTCTTTAGCCGCATCTTGGCGCTGATCCGACGTGTAGGTATCGGTGCTCGCCTCATTCGTCAATTCGCGAATCCGCGTCAGCACATCGTTCACCTGCTGCAGTGCGTCATCGGCGCTGTCCAGCCATTTGTAAGCCGTCGTAACATTTTTCTGATATTGCGCAATATGATTGACATCGGTCCGGTAGGCAATGCCCATTGTCGCAACGACCGGATCCTGTGACGGCCGGCTAATCTTTTTCCCGGAAGCAAGCTGATCCTGCAGATCGGCCAGTTTCCCGTAGCCGTCGGAAATATGCCGCAGAACGCTGCTACTCATCATTGACTGCGTAACACGCAATGCCATCACCCCATTTTATTGATAATCGTATCCAGCATCGTGTCGAGTGTCGTGACCACTTTCGCCGATGCTGCGTAAGAATGTTGGAATTGAATCAGATTGGTCAGCTCTTCGTCCATGGAAACACCGCTGATCGACTGTTGCCGGTTCTGCGCCGCCTCCAGCAACGCATTGGTGTTTTTCGTAAACTGCTCAGCCGACTGCGCGTTGACACCGATCTGGCCGATTAAGCTTTCCAGATAATTTTTCAGTGTCATCTGATTGCCATCGGTATCGACATCATAGGCATTCGACGCAATGACATCTGCCAGATTCTGCGCCCCAGTGTTATCGCCGGTTGGCGCGCCTTCCTCACTTGCCGTGACGTCGCTGCCGGTTAAATCTTCGTTGACGTGAATATTGGCGGCAGTCACCGTACCGGAATGCGCCGGATCGGTTGAATCGCCGATAAAAAAGGTGCCCTTTGAATTTTGATAACCGCCGGCCGTTTCGCTGTATACGGAATTAAACTTTTTCGCCAACGTACTCGCCAAATGATCCAGACTCGCCAGCACTTCCGGATAATCCGTCGTATAAGCATCAATCAGGCCCTGAAGTTTACCGGAAAATTTCGAACTGTCAGCCGTCGATGAGTCGGTCAGCAGCGGACCGGCCGGATCTAAATTATCATCTTGGCTGTCGACCAGTCCAACTTTTACGACCGGAGCGGTCGTTCCATCATCAGTGATCTCTGCCTTGATATAATGATTTGTCAGATTATCCCCATCCACTAAAGTCGCGTTCGGCTCATAGGAACTCCCGTCGTCCTTAACAAGCTCAATCGTATATTTTCCTTCCGCCAGTTTCGACGGATTGCCGCCGCTGGGGACCTTCGTCACTTTGATATTAGCCAGCTCGGACAGTTTATCCGTCAGCGCGTCGCGTTCATCGTAAAGATCGTTCGGCAAGAGGCCATTTGCTTCCTGGGTCGCGATTTCTTTATTCAATTCATTAATCTGGTCGGCGTAGTTATTGATCTGATCGACATTTTCATTAATCTGGCTTTCCAGATTATCTTGGACCTTTCCCAGTGACTGGCTCAGATAATTGAACGTGTCGGCGACAGCCTTGCCGTCCTGCAGGACAACGGCGCCCGTTCCGCTTGTCCCAGAATTCCCGGCCAAATCCTGCAAGGACTGCCAAAAGTTATCCAGCACTTCGGAGATGCCGGTGTCGGTCGGTTCGTTGATGATATCCTGCATCTGGCTGTAAGCGTCGTCGACGGACGACCAATAACCGTTCTGCGCACTGTTGTCGCGCACCTGAGTATCGACGAACTGATCGCGGATACGGACGATCGAGTCGTCGATGACGCCGGTACCGATCTGTCCCGCGCCGCCCGCCGCATTGATACCGATGGCCGGATAAGGCAGCCAGGCCGATAAATTTACACGCTGGCGTGAATAGCCCTCCGTATTGGCGTTCGATATATTATGTCCGGTTGTCTGGATCGCTGCCTGAGTGACTTCCAGCGACCGCTGCATCATATTGAGACTAGAAAAAATAGGTATCATACTATCGAACCCTCCATTACCCTTCTAAGCGCGTGAATCAATTCGACCGGAAAAAGGCACCTCGGCCGCATGCTCATGTGGATCGCTATAATTAATCGACTGGGCGGTCGGCATGAGCAGATTGAGATTCATATGAACCCACTGCAACGATTGACGAAGCAAAGCCTGATTCAGTGCATTGACTCTTTTCAGGGCCAATACACAGCTTACCAGTTTCAGATAACGCTGCTGCCACTCTTCCCGCCGGTTGCCGGGAACGACCGTCGCCATCCACTTGCTGAAAGTTACAGGTTTTCCCGCTTCTTGGCCGATCATTTCCGTTCTCAGGTGCTCTAACCTTTCGATACGCTCGGTCAGCGGCGCTTCTGCTTTTGTCAATTTCTCGACAGTAGCGACATCTCCTTTTTTAATCGCCCCCGTCAGTTGCACCGCCAGTTCGTAAAGCGTTTCATGTGCGCCGATCAATGCGTCGACCGTCTCTTTCATCTGTTCAAGCGACATTTGCCACACCCCCGGCCGTTATTTTCGCTTCCAGTATTCAATCATTTTGTCGGCTATTTTTTCCGCAGGAACATGATAGGTTCCCGCTTCGACCTGCGCTTTCAGCCGATCGATCTTCTTTTGCTGCGTTTCTTCGGAGTGCCGGACATCCTGCATGCGTCTAGCCGCTTCGGATATTTCCACCTTATCGTCCTTCGCCGCCGCATCGGGGTTGGTTTCGCCCTTCGGCAGATGTCCGTACGCCTGATACGGCTGCAGCGGCTGATAGCGTTCGATTTTCATTTCAGGACACCTCCGTTTCCGGCGGTCTCGCTTGCGTGCATAGCGGCCGCCTTCCTCTCTGCTATTTTATCGGATCAAATTCGTTGATTGTTTAACGATGTTTGAAACGCGTATGATACGTTTCTTTATCTTCAAATTCCCGGGCTGCCTGTTCTTTCCGTTCGGTTGCAATGTCCCGCTCCAATTTTCTTCTGCAGTCGTCGCATAATGTGCCCCTGGTGATCAATTTCCCACACGATTTGCATGGATAACCCAAATTGGGAAAAGCGGTTGTGGTCAGCCGTCCCTCACGTACCCATTCATAGATCAAATCCGTTTCAACATCTGTAGCTTCATGTACTTCGGCTACCGTCGCTTTGCGATGCTCTCGCCGGCGGATGAAGTTGTATACACGATCGAACTTCTTATTCTGCTCTCGCAAGCAATCCGAGCAGTAGGGAGACGACGTTCGTACAAACAGCCTGCCACAGTTTCGGCAGTTAGCGAGTTCCGCCACAACGACCCCCTCCTTTGCATTTTTATTCGATCATTATTATTATAAACGAATCAAGTAAGCGGAAACAGCCTATGTTAATTATCGGCACACGTCCGGCGGATGTTAACTCCAGGCGCGCCTTATAAAGAAAACTTAGCGTCGCTAAGCCGCTGATGCAGGCCGAATGCCAGTCGCCTTTTATCCTATTTCCTTTAAAAATTTTATTCTTTTACGATAAAAATGTGTAAAATAGCATTGTAAGTCGGAGCATGTGCAAACAGAATCAAGCCATACTAACAGATAGAATAACTGATGAGGATCTGAATAATCGATGCGATGGAAAAAATGGGTCGGCTGGCTGCTGATCTTCGACTGCGTTCTGGTCGGGATGCTCTTCTTCCTGTACCGGCAGCCGACTGAAAAAATAGCGGTGGATGCCGCAGAAGACGTCAAACGCTTCGAAAACGGATTGGCGCGGACGATCGAAGACTCGGAATCGCTGCCGGATCAGGCACGGATCGATGTGCCGCATATCCGCCAGAAACCGGAACTGGCGCGAGGATGCGAGGTGACCGCTCTGGCCATGATGCTCCGCTACGCAGGTGTGAAGACGGATAAGATGACCCTGGCGCATCAGATCAGAAAAGTCGGCTATCGGCAGGGCCGCCTGCACGGCGATCCCCACCGCGGGTTTGTCGGTGAGATCTATTCGCTGGCAAAACCGGGCTACGGAGTCTACCACGAACCACTGGCCGAACTGGCCGAACGCTATCTGCCGACTCAAACGGTCGACCTGAGCGAAGAATCATTTTCCGCGGTTCTCAGCCGGATCGCCCACGGCAATCCGGTCGTCGTGATTACTAATTCGACGTTCGCCCCGCTGCCGGAACAATCGTTTGAGACATGGCAGACGGCGGAAGGAACAGTGCGGATTACCTGGAAAGAACACGCCGTGCTCATCACCGGGTACGATCAGCAGCATATCTACTTTAACAATCCGCTTGGAGATAAAAATACCGCGGCGAACCGTAAAGCCTTTATTGCCGCCTGGAAACAAATGGGAAGCCAGGCCATCAGTTATCGGGATTGAAGCAGCATCGGCAAGAAATTCCCGAGAAAATGGGGACTGAGGACATCGGCCAGATGCTAAAATTCGTTAAAAGCGAGCGGTCGTAAAATAGGCGATCAATCGACGATTCATTTCATGAATCCATTCACGGACTTTCTTGCCTGCCCTTTGTAAAAAACGGAGTGGATACGCCATCGCCGATGCTCCGGCGGGGGTACCCACTTTTTACATTTTTTGATTGGCCCTGTTGCCGGGTGTGCACGCGCGGTCGGCAATCTACTTTTTACATTGATTCCTTTTCCTTGGGTCATGGAAAAACTCGCCGGACCGCTCGGCGATGCCGAAAGATCGTTGGCTGTTGGAAACTGACCGCCGACATCGCTGAGCAGGCGCGACAGCTTGATACCGAGGAATCGTTGGCTGTTGGAAACACGGGATTGAACAGCCCGTCGGCATCTATTGCGTTTGCGCCGTTTACCAATCGAATAAGCAGACAGGGTCTGAAGATCATGTCCCTCTTCAGAAGACTCGCTGTCTGGACGGATAGAAATAATTTTGAAAACGTTTTATCCGTGAATCAGCGTCAGCGAATCGATCCGCTCCGGCTTCGCGGCTTCGAGAGCCAATGCGGCTCGGTGCAGCGTAGCGCCCGTCGTATAGATGTCGTCGATCAACAGAATGTTTCTGCCGCGAACGGCATCACCCGCCTGCGGATTGAGCAAATACGGATTTTCTTCCGAGCTTAAGCGTTCACTGCGTGTTTTTTTACTTTGTTTCCGTCCGTCGTCCGGCCGGATCAGGGCATGTGTAAGTGATTCACCGATGAGATTGGCAAGGAGTTCCGCTTGATTAAAGCCCCGTGCGAACTGGCGAACCCGGCTGAGCGGAATCGGTACGATCAGCGTCGGCGCGGGATGCAATCTGCCCGGTAGCAATCTTCTCAATCGTGAACCCGGATTTTTGCCGATCAACCGGCGCCCTGCCGTCCGGAATTCACGGCGAAAAGCTTCAGCCAATAGGGCATCGCCGCGGAATTTAAAGAGATTGATAATCTCTTTCATCGTTTCATTATAGCTATAGAGGGCGACATTATGGCCATAGCTCCCGGTTTTCCCGCTGCTACGCCAGCGCCGGCAATCGATGCAGAGCGAACGCTCGACATAGCGCGATTCGATCCGCCGCAAATCACGTCCGCAGCCCCGACAGCGATGTTCCGGTGCAATCGGCAGCAGCCCGGCACGACATTTCCGGCACAGCCCGGGTGGGTCATCCGGCGAGAGCAATGTCCGAAACTTAAGCGACTCGCGGCGCTCCCCGCGGCAAAGCAGACATCGCTGTCCGTTCAAAAGCCCCCCTCCCTGTTCATGGTTTCAATATGACGTCGTGCCCGCAGCATCTCCAGCGTCCGGCCATTGTGAAAAAAAACCACTTCGCCGGCCGAAGTCTTGGGCGATCGTCCGACCCGACCGGCAATTTGTACGAGCGCCCGTTCGTCAAACAACGGATCGTCCGCTCCGAATACGACGACATCGACGCGTGGCACGGTGACGCCGCGCTCAAGAATCGTCGTCGTCACCAATACGCGCAGCTGCCCGTTGCGAAAGCAGGAGACCTTCGCATGTCGTTGCGGGTCCTCGGCATGTACGCCGGCCACCGGCCCAATTTTTTCAGCACGAAACAGGCCGGCCACGGCGGCGGCCATTCCCACCGACGGCACAAAACACAGAAGCGGCCGGCCCGAGCGATATTGCCGGTGGATCCAGCGCCGCAGCGGTTCCGGGAGTATCCCCTTGTCGATCGATCGCCGCCAATTTCCCGTCCACCGACAACGCGGCACGGGAAGGGGGCGGCCGTGATAACGTTTGGCGATGCGAACGCCGCCCAGCGTCCCTTTCAGAAATGCTTCTTTTAAATCGGCAGGTGGTGTGGCGCTTAGATAGGCAATCGGTGCATTTTTCCGGGCAGCTTTCTTCACCGCAAAGGGAAGCATTGGATCGGCGTGAAACGGAAAAGCATCGACTTCATCAATCACTACAGCATTGAAGTAATGATAGAAGCGAAGCAGTTGATGGGTGGTCGCAATGACGAGCGGTGCGCCGGGAACGCGATCGTTGCTGCCGCTGTACAGCGCACCGATGGGGACAGTGGGAAAAGCGATGTTGAGCCGCGGATAGAGCTCACGAACGACATCGGTGCGCGGCGTAGCAATAGCAAGGCGTGCACCGCGCTTCAGTAAATCCTCAATCGCCGGAAATAGCAGTTCAGTTTTCCCCGCTCCGGTCACCGCCCAGATTAGAAACGAATGTCCTGCCGCCAGCGAGGTCTTTAACCGTTGGGCGGCTTCTTCCTGCTCCGCCGACCGGCGACCATCCCAGCGGCAAAGCTGTTCGCTCGCTGAAAAGTGCGATTGAGGCGGTTCAGGCCCGGTCCATACGACGAGGTGCGTGCATGACCGGATTACGCCCATGTTCAAACAATGTCGGCAATAAACGCAGAGCCGGCCACAACGGCTGCAGTGGATGGCAGCAAACTCCTGCGGATCGGTATTGCCGCAGCGCATGCAGCGATAGACGGATCTGCCTGCTAAACGAGCAAAAAGTCCGCCGGGCGTTTTCTCAATCCCGCGGCGAACTGAAATAAAGCCGGCACGAGTGTATTGCTCGATCAACGCACGATCAAACGGTAACTCTTCAATCGGATATTCCCTTCCATACAGAAATTGCCTGAGAGACGTGGAGTTCGGCATATTTTCGCCGTTTTTCCCTGTCATCATCGGAATAGCCTTCTTTCAAAGTCGATGTGCAGGGGAGAATTTTCAACTCATCGGGGGCTTTGCCAATGGTAAGCGACGACGCGACGACAGACGGGGCGGTCTAAAGAGCGCGTCTATAATGAACATTCGCCATGATTTGAGCGGATTCCTTCTTTGCCGACAATCTTTGAGCAAAATAATCGCTTTTTTACACTCCTGTCGCAATTCATCATCCGTTCTTCGGCGCATCGGCTTTTTGTGATTAGTCCCACGCTCATCCCTCTTAATCCCGCACTCAGCGCTTTTTATCACGCATGATTCATTTCCCGGCAGCAAAAAAAGGCCGCCCGATCACTTCGGGAAGCCCTTCAAAAGAAACCGGAAATGCACAGCTTCAGGATATTTTTACCCATCCGTTTTTAATCGCGGTCACGACGGCCTGCGTCCGGTCGTCGACATTCATTTTCTGCAAAATATTGCTGACATGATTTTTTACTGTTTTTTCACTAATATACAAACTGTCTCTTATACACATCTCCGAGCCCACGAGACCCTAAGACATCTC
>UQRJ01000046.1 GCA_900543345.1 uncultured Sporolactobacillus sp.
CGAGATGTCTTAGGGTCTCGTGGGCTCGGAGATGTGTATAAGAGACAGCTTTCAGACTGCTTTAGATGATATTCCATCTGAAGTTGAGGAGGCCGCCGTCATGGACGGTGCGACTCGCTGGCAGTCGGTCACAAGAATTACCATTCCGATGGTGCGGGGAACGATCGCCACCAATATTATGTTGGTGACGCTGCAAACGCTGGGCGTATTCACGTTAATCTACACCATGACCGGCGGCGGCCCGGGAAATGCAACGTCGACGTTACCCGTGTTCATGTATAAGCAGGCCTTTGTCAGTTACCAACTGGGATACGGTACCGCGATTTCACTGGTTCTATTGTTCATTGGCGCTCTCGCCAGCCTTTTATATATGCGAGTACTCAAAGTTCGCATGTAAACATGTTAAAATGAGGTGATTATGATGATGCGAGAAAGCAAAAACGTCCGAGCCATTCAATACGGCGTACTGGCAATTATCGCCGTTTTATTTCTGCTTCCGCTGATTTGGATGCTGTTTTCTTCTGTCGATGGGCGTGCCATTCAGGCCATTCAATTTCCGCAGAAACCTACACTGGGAAACTTTGCAGCCATATTAACCAGCCCCAGCATTATGCGCTCGTTCGCGATCGGTCTGATGGTGTCCGGGTGCCAAGCGCTTTTTGTCGTCATTGTCAGTGTACTGGCGGCGTATCCGCTCTCCCGTTATCCGTTGCCCTGGAAAAAGTCGTTTCTGCTGTCGATTCTATTTTTGACATCACTACCCATGACCGCCGTCATTGTGCCGGTATATGAGATGTTCTTGTACCTGAAGATGCAGAATTCGCTGATTGCCACCACAATCTTCATGATTTCCACCAGTTTGCCCTATGGTATCTGGATGATGAAGAACTTTATGGATTCTGTCCCGGCTGAATTGGAAGAAGCGGCGTGGATGGACGGCTCCACGGTCTGGGAAGGCGTACGAAAGGTCGTGATCCCATTGATGCTGCCGGGCATCTTCACGATTGCGATCTTTACGTTTACCGGATCCTGGGGCAACTTCTTTGTCCCGTTCATTTTGATCACGACACCGGAAAAGCTGCCGGCTTCCGTGACCATTTTCCAGTTCTTTGGCAATAACGGCCTCGTCGACTACGGTCAACTGGCTGCCTTTTCAGTGCTTTATACGTTGCCGGTGGTGGTCCTTTATGTCTTTGCGCAACGATACATGTCTCAGGGATTCAGCTTTGGCGGGGCAGTCAAGTAACCCAGAAAGAAGGTTAAACAATGGGACCAGATTTTCAACCATTCTTGCGGAAAGCCAATCAGCAGTTGGACTATCTGCATGACTATTTCTATCGCGGCTTTGCCAATGTCGAAACGGCTGCGATCATGGAAGATACGCGGGATGATAAGCGTCGAATTCCCGAGCACGGTGAGTGGGCACCTGTAAAAATCGGTGACCACTGGGACGGTCGCGACCGATACTATTGGCTAAAATTCAGGCTTTCTGTGCCTCATTTGCATGACGGGCAGCATTATGTGTTGCATATGGATCTCGGCCGAACAGGCGGAGGAAATAACTCGGGGTTTGAAGGCCTCGTCTTTGTCAACGGCCGGCCCCGGCAAGCCGTGGATAGTCATCACGAAGATGCCTATTTTGATCACACGTTCAGCAACTCGCCATTAGACGTCCATATCCAACTGTGGACCGGTTTGGAAGGCGGCGGCGTGCCGGTGATTCAACATTATGTTTTACAGGCATTGGCCGCCGGGATTATCCCGCAACCGGTCGTCGATTGTTTCGCTTACCTTCGCAACATTGTCGATGTCATTCAGGAAATGGACAATGACGAACCACTGAAGTACGCCTACAGCAATGTGGTGAAACAGATCTTTAAGCAGTTTTACTGGGCGGACGAAAGTACTGAAACGATCGGGGCCACATGCGACCGGGCACTGACGATCATCCATCGCTTCATTTCCGAGCACGCCGGTGAAAAGAAAAGTTATCATATCACCGCTGTCGGACACACTCATATCGATGTGGCATGGCTGTGGCGTTTGCGGCATACCCGGGAGAAGATTGTCCGATCGTTCTCCACCGTGTTAGAACTGATGCAGGAGTATCCCGATTACCGCTTCTTTCAGAGTACGCCCCAGGATTATGCATTCTTGGCAGAGGATTATCCGGAATTGTATGACCGGATTAAACAGCGTATCGCCGAGGGCCGCTGGGAAGCAAATGGCGCGACTTGGTTGGAACCCGATACAAATATTCCCAGCGGCGAATCGCTCACGCGTCAATTTCTCTATGGTATCGGCTATTTCCAGAATCATTTTGCCGCCCGGCAAAATGTGTTGTGGCTGCCGGATGTGTTTGGCTATTCGGCTGCTCTTCCGCAGATTCTTCAAGGTTTCGATATTCCCAATTTCATGACGACGAAAATTAGTTGGAACGACACGAACCGAATGCCTCATGACACGTTTTATTGGCGGGGCATCGACGGTTCCAAGGTGTTGACCCATTTTATCACCACAGTGGGAACCCATACGGATTTCCATGATTCAAAACAATGGCGCTACACCTACAACGGCGAAATTAATCCGCATACTGTGCTGGGGACTTACCACGTTTATGCCGACAAGAGCATTAATCATGATTTATTGTTGAGCTATGGCTACGGTGACGGCGGCGGCGGTCCGACACGCGAAACGATTAAGACGATCCGGATCATTAACGAATTGCCCGGCATGCCGACCATTGCAAATGGACGCGTTGACCAGTACTTTGATCAATTAAATGCCCGCATCGCCCAGGCCCAGGAACCCGTCGCAACGTGGGACGGTGAATTGTATCTGGAATACCACCGAGGCACTTATACATCTCAGGCAAAGGTAAAAAATTGGAATCGGCGGGCTGAATATGCGTTACGCCAACTGGAAATAGGATATACGGCGGCGCATGTTCAGAAGGGTATTTCTTACCCGGCAGAAAGAATAAAGAAATTGTGGATTATTTTGCTGCGCAACCAATTTCATGATATCTTGCCCGGCTCAGCGATCAAGGAAGTTTACGAAGATGCGGCCAAGGAATTCAAACAACTTTTCGACGGTGTGCGGCAACTCCGGCAAGAGCTGGACCATCAATTAACCAAAAGGCGTCAGGGCAGCCTCCTTTTTCGCAATTTTTTCCCTTGGCCTGTTAAACAGTTGGTTCGCCTTCCTAAAGGCGTGACTAACATTGAGGATGTGCCGACAGCTACTGATGGAAACCAATCGTATGCGCTTGTCGCTGTTCCCGCATTAGGCAGCGCAACCTATACGACTTGTGACACATTACCAACGGCGAACGCGAACAAAACGGTTCGAATCGACGGGAACACGCTGCACACAAGCTACTATGATGTGACCTGCCGGGCCGACGGCGTTTTGACAAGTATCGTCGATCGACAGACGCATCGAGAATGGCTGGCCGGACAGGGCGGCAATGTGTTCACTTTATATGAAGATCGGCCGCTCGACTTCGATGACTGGAATATTGACGCTGACTATCCGGATAAATCCAGACCATTATTCGCCCAGCGTATTGAACTGACTGCGAACAATTCGCTGTTTGCCGATTTAAGCATGGACTTTTCGTTCGGTCATTCCAAGATGCACCAGGATGTCCGTTTCTATGCGCACTCACCGCGAATCGACTTCATCACACACGTTGACTGGCATGAGCATCAAATGCTATTACGCACTGCTTTTAATACAACCGTTCGCTCGGATTACGCCCGCTATGATATTCAATACGGCAACGTGCAGCGGCCGACAAACGACAATACCAGTTGGGATCAAGCAAAATTCGAAACGGTGGCCCACAAATGGGCCGATCTGTCCGAGCGGGATTATGGTTTGGCACTGTTAAATGATTGTAAGTACGGCTATCGTATTAAGGGCCGACAGCTGTCGCTCACCCTGCTGAAGTCCGGCATTGATCCGGACCCTCACGCAGACGAAGGCAGGCACCAATTCACGTACAGTCTCCTGCCTCATGAGGGAGACTTTCTATCCGGCGACGTGGAAAAAGTGAGTGAAGAGCTCAACGATCCAGTGCAAATCGTCACCAATGCCAGTGACGATCAACTCACTGCTTTCGTTCACTTATCCGGTGATTTTCCCGTCGCCTTGGATGCGATAAAGCTGAGTGAAGATAAAAAAGCCGTCATTATTCGACTGCATGACTACTCGGGTACGAAAAATGTGATTACCGTAGAGCCGCAATTTCACTATGTTAAAGTCGTACAGGTGAAGCTGAACGAACAGGAAGATCATCACCTCCCTGTCCCAAAGGAAAATCATCATAAACTGCAACTGTTAATGCATCCGTACCAGATCGTCACTTTGCGTTTTGATATCAGCGATTGATCACAAGGTCGGTAATATGGAACCGGGGCCGCAGCGCTAGCCGCTGTTGCCCCGGTTTGTTTTTCGCCGATCATGACGATTCTAGCATAAGCATATCGAACGCATTCATGCCCGCCGCATACAGTAACTGTACAATTCTGCGGAAGGTCTGCTCATAGATAAGCGATCAAGCGATATCCGGAGAGTTAATGATATTACTGATTCACAGATTTAGACAGCGGATGGGGTAAACGCAGGGAAACAGTATAATTTACAGAATGATAACCCCGCGGGAAATGCACCTCTAACGTTAGTGTTAGCTAATTAGTACGATGCAGGATTCCCGTACGGGGTTATTTATTTTCCTTTGACTGTTCAGTTTTTAACAGGGTAATGGCCTTATAATACTGATGAGATGATCTGACCAATTTTTATGGCTAACCACCCGATCCAAGTTGTCGCCCCTCCGACTATATTCGTCATATAAGCAATACCGCTGGGTTTATTAATACTTGACATCGCTGCTGCTTCCGTATATGCGGGTGCAATACTTGTTCCAATATAAAATATTGTAACAAGGACAAGCGTCCCGGCAATAACCATTCTAAACATATTACGCTTTGCAAACGGAGTAATTAACGCGAGCAAGAACATCAGTGAAGCCAGGTCAACGAATGGAAGTACCTTATTACCAGGAAGTATGAACGCCAGTAAAACGGCAATCGGAATAAGAATCAATCCACTCGCTAAAACAGAAGGTTCGCCTATAAGCAGAGCCGTATCCATTCCAATGTAAAACTTCCGTTTAGGAAACCATTTTTTTAATTGATTTTCAACCGCATCGCGGACAATAACAAGCCCCTCGATTAAAATATCAATCATTTTGGGCAATAAAACCATGGCTGCAGCAACATTTACAGCTAATGACAGCGTCTTAGTTAAGTTAAAACCCGCGAGTAAAGCTATCGCAATTCCTAAAATAAAGCCCAGCGTTAATGGTTCGCCAAAGACCCCAAATCGTTTTTGTATTTTTTCCGGATTCAGGTCAATCTTCTTGAGTCCCGGCGTTTTCTCAACAATCCAGTTTGTCGCAATGCCAAAAGGAATCCAGGCAATACATGTTAGATGTGGAAATGATATGCCCTCAAGATTATATTGTTTCTGAACATATGGAGCTGTCAAATCGGCTACAATTAAAATTACTACAAAAGCGCACCACGTTATCACTACCGACAGCCAAAAGTGATGTGTTGCCGCATAGATATTTGCACCGACCAGCAAGAAAATCCAATAATTAAAGATATCGATGTCGACTGTTTTGGTCATATTAAGCAGCAATAAAACAAGATTAATTGCTAAGAAGCCTATTATAACAACGGGCATGATCGGCGAACCCCATCCTATTGTGGATGCTGTCGGCCAACCAAGATCAACAACGGTTAAATTCAAACCGACTCTTTCTACCATCGCTTTCGATGCCGGCCCGAGGTTAGTCAGTAACAAATTAATAACCAAATTTACACCGGTAAATCCAATCCCGACAAGCATTCCTGCTTTAAATGCTTTACCGATACTTAGGCGGAAAATCAAGCCAACAATAAAGAAGATAATGGGCATCATCACCGCTGCCCCAAGGCCGATAATAGTATTAATTATTGACATGCCTCTCACCTCCCTTTACGAATCAATTTCAGTTCTTCAATTCCTTCAATAATAGCTTGGAAAACAACTTTGGCGTGTTTTTAAAAGCGTCCGCAGTACTTCCGGCTAAATGACTAGTTACTGTAACATTATCCAACTCAAGGAAAGGGCTATTCACTGGCAATGGTTCCTCATCAAATGTATCGATTGCCGCACCCATAATTCTTTTGTTCTTCAAGACATCAAGTAATGCTTTTTCATCAATTAATCCTGAACGAGCCGTATTAATCAAATACGCGGTTGGCTTCATAAGTGTTAGATTTTCGCCATTGATGATATGATGAGTTTCATTTGTTAATCTCATATGGATTGTGACAATATCAGCTGCTTGCATTAATCGTCCCAGTGAATCAACTCTCGTATATCCCATATTGTCATTAACATATT
Source organism: uncultured Sporolactobacillus sp. (assembly GCA_900543345.1). Lineage (GTDB taxonomy): Bacteria > Bacillota > Bacilli > Bacillales > Sporolactobacillaceae > Sporolactobacillus. The sequence goes on from UQRJ01000046.1 coordinate 6,463, forward strand.
TATCATAGAAAATTATTTTGGCATCAAAACTTTTCAAAAACTTAGCAACTAACTTTCCGATGTGTCCGAATCCAGCAATGCCGATCGTTTTCCCACCTATTTCCGGAATATTGCTTTTATTCGGAAAATCTTTTAGCCAAATACCCTTTTTCATCGCAGCATACGTCCGAGCAATATTTCTTGTTTCCGATAACATCATCCCTACCGTAAATTCTGCAACGGCTCTGGCGTTTCGTCCCGGTGTATTGATGACTTTAATTCCCCGTTTTTCTGCATATTCTTTATCTATATTTTCAATACCGCCACGCAAAACCCCGATATATTTTAGATGACTGGCTTTATCGATTAATTTTTTCCCGATCGGAGTAAATTGGGTAATAATAACATCAAACCGGTCAATATCATCTACTAAACTATTTGGAACCTGAACAGCATTAGCTCCCTTCTGCTCAATCAGAAGATTATCATTTTGTAGTGATTCAACACTATCGTGGACCCAATGACGTACTGTAACATCGTGTCCTTCCTCAGCAAGAGCTGTTAGTCCGTCTTCCAGCATATCAACCGTGATTAAGTTATCGCCAAATGCTAATATATTCAATTCAATTCCCTCCCTAATATCGTTGCTTCATAAACCGCATAAATTACCGCATTAGCATACCGCCCGTAACATCAACAGTCGCTCCTGTCATATAACTCGCCGGTTCTGAAGCTAGAAATATACCTATTTTAGCAATCTCTTTTGGTTCGGCTACACGTCCCATCGGAATACGGTTTTCATAATAGTTCGGATATTTTTTGATATTTTCCTGAATCATCCGCGTATTCATCACACCGACAGCAATATTGTTCACGTTAATTCCTTTTTTTGCTACTTCGCGAGCCAATGATATTGAAAAAGCAATTAGGCCTGCCTTACTCGCAGCATAGTGAGCATGCCCCGTCGTTGAACCATGGAATGCAGCCTGTGAAGTGACATTAACGATATGTCCCTTCTTTCCCTTCTCTATCGCATAGTTCACAAAGTTTTGGCTCAAGAGAAAAGGGGCGCGCAAATTAATGTCCATGGTGAGATTCCAGTCTTTAACCGGTATTTCACTTACTTTTCCTGACAGCCAGATGCCGGCATTATTGATTAATATATCAATCGATCCAAGTTGTTTAATGCTGTCACTAAAGAAATTATTAATCTCATTAATATTCAATAAATTCGCCTTAATCGGAACAACCGTAACATCTGAAATATTTTTCGCCCGTTTTACAGTTTCTTGCGGTTGTTCGGATTCACTTAAATACGTAAAGGCGACATTCACACCTTCTGCAGCCAATTCCAGTACAAATTGCTGACCGAGTCCGGTTGCACCACCGGTAACCATTGCGTTTTTTCCTTTTAAACCCAGATCCATAATGTTTATACTCCCCTTCATTGTTACTATTTTAAAAACTGGACACTATCTTCCAAGGTTTACACATCGCTTGTTGAACCTGCTTATAATGTTCAAATTTATTCTGATAGATATGAAATTTTTCTTCTTGGGGATAAATTGTCCGAGTCACTTTGATCATATTTTCAGCCGCTTCTTTAAAACTAGAATAGTAACCAGTCATTATACTTGCTGACATAGCCGTTCCCAGTGCTCCATTTTCCTTGACCGAAACCAATTCCAGAGATTTACCCAAAGCGTTCGCAAACATCTGCAGCCAAATTTCGGAATTTGTAATGCCTCCAGCTATACGCACCGTATTAGATAAATTTCCGTTAATTTTTGCTAATTTTTCAATGTGATACATGTGCGAAAAAATAACCCCTTCGTAAACTGCTCGAAGAACAAATTTCAAACTGTGGTATTTTGTTGCACCAATCAAGGCAGCACTGGCATCCGGCGTGCTATTGCTCCCAAAAATAAACGGAAAAAAGAGGAGATTGCTATCTTCCGGTTTTGTATCCGCTACCAATTTACCGCATACATCATAAATAGATTTACCAGATTCCTTTAGTTCCTTTCTGCTTCTTTCCAAAAAAGTATTAAGAAACCATTCCAAATTACTCGCAGAAGTTGGACTCGCTTCTGTGATCAACCATTCGTTAGGAATAGGATAAATTGAAGTCATAAATAGATCTTTTTCAACAGTCGGCATCGAAGTAATATACTCATTAATCGACCAAGTACCCGTTACAATTCCTAACTGGTTCTCATTAACCAAACCGGTTGATATAGCAGAAGCTGAAATATCGAAAACACCTCCTGCTACTGGAGTACCGGCGATTAATCCAGTAAGTTTTGCGATTCCATCCGTCACTGTGCCGCAATTATCCGTTGAATTAACTAACGGAGGAATCTTCGCTTTCCATTTTTTAATTCCAAAAAATTCCAGAAGCTCATCATCAATTCGTTTAGTCTTTAAATTTAATAAACTCGTCCCCGAAGCATTAGTTATTTCAAAATTCGCATTTCCAGTTAACCAAAATCTAACTAGATCCGTAATTGAAAAAATATATTTGGTTTTATCAACCACACTTGACTCATGTTCTTGCAGCCAAGCCAATAAAGCGACAGGTTGAGAAGCCCAAACGGATTGCAACGTCTTTGGTCGTACAATGTTTTCGTATTCTGCATCATTCAACCACTTTTGCGCAAAATTGGCCGCACGATTATCTGTCGAAATAATGCCATTGCGTACCGCATGTCCCCGGCCATCTACTAAATAAAGACCGTTGCCGTGCCCTGTACAGCCAATCCCCATAATCTGCTTTGGATCAATTCCTGCTTTCCTAATACTTTCTTTAATTACATAGATATTTGCCCCGAATAATTCATCCATATTTCTTTCCGTAATAAAGGGTTGAGGTGTTATCATTTGCGTATATTTTGTGACCTTCGAGATCTCATGACCAAATAGATCATAAATGGCTGCTTTTGTTGCCGTTCCGCCATTATCGATACCCATAATATATATTTTTTCCATTTTAGTACACCTCCTCAAGAAATTCTCCATAATTTCGTTTCACTGGTCGTTAACCCCATAAAACTTGCATTTAAAATCTGACTTGCGAGAGATTGACTCCTTATAAAACCACCAGCAATCATTTCAGCATTACCAACATATTTGCGTAACCCCGACTCCATCTCCAGCGCATATTCAGCTGGAAGAACTTCGAGTGCGGAAAATTTCACTGATTCAAAAATCGATTTAAATCGCGTTAGTGATCGTGAATCAATGAGGAATAATCTGTAAACCGTAAATAACTCCATATCATTCGCCATCCGTAAAGCGTTAACATTAGTGGAAATAACCCCATCAACATTAAATAATGTTTTTAATAACCTGACACCCACATTGTCGGGTTTAAAACCTCCTAACAATTCAAGATGCACCAAAACTCTTTTTTGATGTTTGTGACAGAGAGACACAAGCTCCTTCAAATTGCCAATGTTAGCATTCGATAATAAAATAAACTTTGAATTCACAGCAAAGGCTTGATCTAAATATTTTAGTTCCCTAACTGACGGAATAATTGATTTCTCTGTAAGCAACACACCAGCCACCTACTTTTTATTTTTTACTGATCTTATTGTAGGCTTCCATTGCTTCCTCCGGAGTACCGTTTTCGTGTATGATGACGTTTAGTCCCGCGACCATTCCTGCAGGATACGAATCTTGTGTAATATTTCTTCCTACTGCAACGCCGCTTGCTCCGCATTCAATACAATGCTTAACAAATCTGTAGTAATTAAATGTATCTGTTTTTGGACCTCCTAAAGCTAGTACTGGTCTCTTCGCATTTTCCACGATCCATTTATCTTCATCGCTTCCTGTAAATCGGGTTTTAACGATGTCGGCACCGAATTCAACACCTAATCGTGCGGCCGCCGCAATGAATTTCGGATTATTGGATTCATCGGAAGTAATTGGATATCCGAATGGTAAAGTTTCCGCAATGATTGGAACGTTCCATTCCTCTCCCTGTTTTGCTAAATATGAGAGTAAATAATCTGTCTCTGATTCACGCTTTTCAGCTCCCGGGAATGTCATGCATACGACACCATCCGCCCCAACTTTTAATGCGTCTTCAACATCGAAAAATCGATCCGTTTCAGGTACGGATTTATCATAAATATTCTCAGATGCGTCAACTCGAAGAATTGTCGTTAGTTTGGCAAGCTGTTGAGCAAACAAACGCGCTTGTCCGTAGGTAACAAGGGCTGCGTCCAATCCATTCTCAATTAAGGTATCTAGGTGCTCAACGGTGAAATCCACTCCCTTCGTATTCATAGAAAAACCGAATCCATCTAGAGCTGCGACAATAGTTCGACCATCATGATTAAAAATTTTTGCCAATCTGCTTTTTTTGCTCATTTTCTTAACCCCTTTTAGATCTGAAAAAACAAAAAATACCCAGAACGGATACACCAGTAATTAGCTGATTTTATCCATTCTGAGTATCTTTATTTCATGCTCAGATCTCGTATTTTGTTAACATCTATATTTTATTTAAAAATGAAAGCGTTGTCAATAGCTGATTAAACAAAAAATAATTTTCTACCACCGATAACGTGATCAGCTAATCGCTCTGCTTTTTTTGAGCGGAACGTTCCTGCTAGAATGTATACATTTAGAAACAAGAAATAACCCGCCTCCCAAGGTTAGCCTCCTTGAAGCGAATTACTTCTGGTACAAAGGCGGCGCTTGTTAAGCGACTTTTCCTCGACGGGTTTCCACGCGCGACCCGTTCATCTGCGTTCAAAGCGCCGATCCAACCTTCCCGTCATCGAAAAATCAATATGCTGCCCATGCTGAAGGTCATGAGAAAGATTAGCGGTTGCAGTACTTTATTAAGTTTTTCCTTATCGATTCGGCTGAGGAGCAGCGGACCGACGAAGGCCCCGCCAATTGTCCCGGAAGCAAGCAGACCGACCAGTCCCCAGTCGATGTTGCCCATGCCGAGGTGAGCCGTAAAGCCAGTGACCGCGATACCGAACAGAATCAATACCGACGTGCCAACCGCCTCCAGAGCCGAACAACCAAGAATCAGCAAGCCGGCGGCGATCGGTCCGCCGCCGCTGAGGCCGACGAGCCCGGACATGGCGCCTCCGAGTAGGCCGAATCCGATGGCTTCGACGATTTGGGCAGTGCTCCGCTGCTCGGTTTGGTGCGCACCGGCGGCTTTTTTGCGCCGTTTGCTTAGAAAAGACACCAGCATCTGCACGGCCAGTGCCACGAGAATCACACCCGTCAATTTATTATACAAATACTGCGGCAAAAAACCGGAGCATAGCGAACCGGCAATCGAGCCGACTGCGCCGCCGGCCAGCATAATCGGTCCCAGTCGTAGATTGACATTTCCGGCTTTCCAGTGGCTAAGCGAGCCGACCGCCGTGGTAGGAATCGTCGTCGCCAATGATGTCGAAGCGGCGATGGCAGGCGGAATATGAAAAAAGACGGTCAAGACACCGACATAAATCGACCCGCCGCCACCCCCGAGCGAGACAATCAGCAGGCCGACCAGAAAGCCGACGACGGGCAACATCATATAATGGATCACGGCCATCATCCTATCGTCGAAAGGAGCGATGCGACTAGGCGGCGAAAGCTCTCATCGACATCGGCTTCGTTATTTTTAAAAAAGCCCGCCTCTTCCAAAGCGACAAACCCATGCAGAGCACTGCGGAATCCGCGGACAAAATGAAGCGAGTCCGCCTTGCTATAACGGTAAGGCGCCATGACTTGGTAGAGGATGCGGGTCACTTTATGGCCGGCTTCGCGAACATCGCTGCTGTCGTATGTCGGAAAACGCAGGATCGCTTTGTACAATTGCGGATGTTCGCAGGCAAATCGGCGGTAGGCGCCGGCGATCGCCGTCAATGCGGCCTTCTTCGAGCGGCCGTCGGCAGCGGTACGAACAGCATCGCCCAACCGATCAAGGGCCAGTTTCGCCAACGCTTCGGAAAGCTCCTGCAAGCTGCCGACATGATTATACAGGGAAGGCGACTTAATATTTAGTTTTTCGGCGATTTGCAGCAGAGAAAGATTATCCAAGCCTTTCTCTTCCGCCAATTCTGCCGTCGCTCGCAGGATATCCTGCATCGCCAGACCTTTACGCATTTTCGTTCTCTTTTCTTTCACAATCAACTATTTAATTATAAACTAATCGAATTAGTTTATCAACCTGCTTTGACCCCGCCTCTTTGCATCCCTAAAAACTCATTGCTCCTCCTCATTTCGCCTGGAATCCTTGTGAATCTTGCCTACAGAAATTTTACTCATACTGACCCCGCCCTGCCGCTCTCTGCTTAATCCGCTTGCCGTTGCCAGTTTAAAAAATAAAGTGTTGGCAGATGCCATCCGGTCATCGTTTCATCTATTAGCCTATTTGCAAGAAATCGGCTGTCCGTTATGCCTTTTCCCTTGCCCATCATCGGTTGCATTTATGCCGACAGCTGTCTTGACAAATGTTTAATCGGCGTTTACACTAATCACAATTAAAAAACATGACGGTCAGCCTTCCTTTTTTTGCGAACTATTAAAGTAAATATTACTTATAATAGTTGCCGTGCAATTATTTATTGCGTCGGGATAGTTGGCCGGTGAATTTTTCATCACACAATATGAAAGGACTTATCGATCTCTATGAAAAAAGTCATTATTATCGGTGCGGGTCTGGCCGGCAGCTGTCTCTTATACACATCTCCGAGCCCACGAGACCCTAAGACATCTC